>JBGXYD010000062.1:0-3833 GCA_041815005.1 Leptotrichia sp.
AATAGCATAAAGACGTTTATCTTCTTTCTTATTCTGTGTTTCTCTTCTCGCTTTTCTAATTTCTTCTAATTCTTCCTTACTTATTGTATATTTTTTCCCCATTTCTATCACCCTATTATATTATACCACATCTTTATACATCATTCAATTAGATATTAGTATTATTTTTTTATAAATTTATTTTGTATGCAGTTCCTTTTTATATATTTATTTTTATTAGTGTTTTAATAAAAAAGTTTTTCAGAGAAATTTACTTAACTTTATTTACATATTAAAGTATTTACAGAAGGGTTGTGAAAACAATATGGCACTAACTGAAGCTTCCGGGTACATCATATATCCTTCTGTTAGATTTATTCCAAATCTTTCCGGTTTTAATAATCTAAAGAGCTTTTCCTGATCGGAAAGATCAGGACAAGCAGGATATCCAAAGGAGTAACGCTTTCCTTGGTATCTTGCTTTATGAAGTTCGTCCATGTTTATATTTTCATTAATTCCCACATCTTTACGCATTATGTGATGTATGTATTCTGCAGTGGCTTCTGCGAGCTCTAACCCAATGGAATTCACAAGATGTCCCCTATAAAATTCCCCTTTTGCCACAAACTCATTGGAAACAAGTCGCGATTTTTCTCCAGCTGTTACAACAAACATTCCTATATAATCAATGCCTTCAGGATTTATATAGTCATTAAGGGAGAGGTGTTCCCCCCATTTTTGTCTCGGAAAAGAAAAAGTTTCCAAAACTTTTGACAAATCATCTGAAAGAATTTCTATTTTTCCATCGGATTTTCTAGCAGGAAAATATTTATATATGGCTTTAATATCAAAATATTCGTCCCCATGATTAATTACATCAAGTATTTCATTGTAAATTTTTACAGCTTTAGCATCATTTTTAGCAAGAAGATCACTTATGACCCACTTCATTCCCAAATGTCGACCTATGAGCATTTGAAGATTCATATATGGAAAAACTTCCTTTGCAGCAATATTGGTAACAATCTGCTTATTTAAGGTGGAAGGCTTGTATACCTTCTCAAAATCATAGGCAGGTAATTTGACCTTAGAAAAGTCAAAGTTATCTCCAATATTTTTAATATCTCCTATAGATTGTCGTACTTCAAGATTTTCAAGAATCTTTTCATCCTTAATAAGCAACATGTCTCGTCTAGACTGAAGATATTCTTTAAATTCTTCAAACTTTTGAGAATCAATCATTTTATTTAGGTCTGCAAGAGCTGTCATGGCATCTTTTGAGTATATTACAATATTATTTTGATAGGAAGGCTCTATCTTATTTATGGTAAATTTTTCAGTAAGAGCGGCACCTCCCACAAATATTGGAATACGAATATCGGCATCCCTTAATACAGCAACTGTATTAACCATTTCTGCAGCGGATTTTACAAGAAGTCCTGAAAGTCCAAGAAAATCAGCTTTTTCATTTATGACGGCCTCTCTAATCTTTTCAGCAGGAGTATTTATTCCAAGGTCGACAACGTCATATCCATTATTTCCTATAATTATTCCTACAAGATTTTTCCCAATGTCATGTACATCCCCTTTTACAGTAGCCATTATAACTTTTCCCTTGGTGGAAGTTTCAGATTTTTCCATAAACTGTTCCAGATGGGAAACAGAAGCTTTCATAACTTCGGCACTTTGAAGAACCTCAGCAACTATAAGGTCGTTATTGTTAAAAAGCCTTCCCACTTCATCCATTCCTGTCATGAGAGGTCCATTTATAATATCAAGAGGGGAATATTTTTCAAGTAAATTATTTAAAAGCTCGATTAAGTCCTTCTTGCTTCCTTCCACAACCAGATTTGCAACTTTTTCTTCAGTAGTCATATTACTTATGTCTGCTTTTTTTTCCACTCCTTTTTTTTCACGGTAAAAAGCCACAAAATCAGCAACAGTGTCATCATTTGTATTGAAAAGCAGAGCCTCTGAAAGCTCCTTTTCCCTATCGGAAATTTCTTCCAGGGAGATTAACTTTTCAGTATTTACAATGGCATAATCAAGTCCTGCCTCATATGCCTTTTGCATATAGTAGCTATTTAGAACTTCCCTTCCTGCAATGGGAAGACCGAAGGAAACATTACTCACCCCTAATATTGTTTTTACATTTGGCATTTCCTTTTTGATTTCCCTTATGGCTTCTATCGTGGCTGTAGCAGAACCTATATATTTCTGATCCCCTGTGGCAACTGGAAATACAAGGGTATCAAATATTATATCCCTTTCATCAATTCCATATTTTTTAGTTAAAAGTTCATAGCTTCTTTTTGCCACTTTTACTTTTTTTTCAAGTGAAACAGCCATTCCTTCCTCATCAATAAGACCTACAACAACTGCTGCCCCAAATTTTTTAATAAGATCGGACATTTCCTGAAATTTCTTTTCTCCATCTTCAAGATTAATGGAATTTATGATTCCCTTTCCCTGAAGATAAGTAAGACCTTCCTTTATTACATCTATATCTGTAGAATCCAACATAATGGGAACTTTTGCAAATTTTGCCACTTTTTCAAGAAAGGACTTCATATCACTTATTTCATCCCTATCAGGATTTGCAAGACAGATATCTATGACATCTGCATCACCTTTTATTTGCAGACGTGCAATTTCCGTAGCTTCATCAAATTTTTCAGCAACAATAAGATTTTTAAATATACGTGATCCTATAACATTTGTACGTTCCCCCACATATATAGGTCTATTTTTGTCAAAATCCAATGTAATAAGACCGCTTATTCCATTACTTGTATTTTTATCACTGAAAACAGGTCTAGGGGAATATTTTACACTTTTTTCCTTTATTTTTCGTATATGTTCAGGAGTAGTACCGCAGCAACCTCCGACAATATTAAGCAGGCTATCCTGAAAAAAAGGCTCAATCTTTGCAGAAAGAGTATCAGGAGTTTCCTCATATTTCCCTTCCTCATTTGGAAGTCCTGCATTTGGATAGACAGATATATAAGTATTTGATACATTATTTAACGTTTTTAGGAACTGGGTCATAAACTCAGGACCTGTTGCACAGTTTAATCCCACAGAAAGGGGATTCATATGGTTTACTGCATAATAAAAGGCATCTGCAGTCTGCCCTGCAAGGGTAGTTCCTGTACTTTCTATTGTAAAAGAAAGCATAAGAGGAACATTATATCTTTCCTTCATTGCTTTTTGAAGTCCCAGATAGGCAGCCTTTAAGTTTCTAGTATCCTGTATAGTCTCAAAGAGAATCAGATCCACTCCCCCTTCAAGAAGTCCTGAAACAGCAGTATAGTAAGAGTGAGTAAGTTCATCAAATGTAACTCCCCCTGTGACACTTATGGACTTATTGGAAGGACCTAATGCCCCTGCCACATAAAGGGTTCTATTATCTTTGGGATTTTCTTCCCTATATTCCTTTATTGCTTCATTGACCAATCTTGCGGCTTCCTTGTTAAGCTCAAATACTTTATTTTCAAGTTTGTAGTCCTTTAATACTATATCAAGGGCACCAAAGGTATTTGTTTCGATTATGTCACTACCTGCATAAAGATACTGTTTATGTATATTTTTTATTACCTCAGGTTTTGTAAGAACAAGGTAGTCGTTACACCCTTCGTATTTTTCCCCACCGAAATCTTGGGCTGTTAATGCCTCCTTCTGAATCATTGTCCCCATAGCCCCGTCCAGCAGAAGGATTCTTTCTTTAAGATCCTTCTCAAGTTGAGTATAGGAATCTTTATATTTTAAATGGTTACTCAATTTTTTTTTAGCCTCCTAACAATTTTATTATTACATTATATACAATATGGTACTTAAATTCAATAATTATTTGG
>JBGXYD010000063.1:0-31968 GCA_041815005.1 Leptotrichia sp.
GTTATGAATATTCTACTCAAATACAAACAGTTTTTATTTTAAAAGGCTGATTTTAAGAAGATTTAAGTATAATAAAAGTTACCTAATAATTTATTATTTTCCAATGCCTTATTTAATTGATGGGGATTTATATTTAAAGTATATTTTTTTCATATGAATTCCATTTATAAAATGAATATTAGCTATACAAATAACAGTTGATTAAAAGGGAAAATAAGGTTATAATAACTTAATTATAAAATTGTGATGTGAAAGGAAGTATAAGACTATGAAAAGAATTTTGCTGATAGCAGGGCTAATTTTACTGTTTGTGATTTCATGCGGAAAAGGGGGAGATTCTTCAAAGACCTTTATATTGAACTTAAAGGAGGAAGGAAAATCTTATGATCCCCAGCTGGCAAACGACTCTATGGGAGAATTTGTGGATTCGTTAATAGGGGAAAGTTTGACAAGACCTGGAGATGACGGAAAGCCTGTTCCAGGAGTTGCTGAAAAGTGGGAGGCATCGCCTGATGGACTGGTATGGACATTTCATCTTAGAAAGAATGCAAAATGGTCAAATGGGGACACTATTACTGCAAAGGATTTTAAGGAAGGCTGGCTAAGGGCATTGAATCCGAATACTGCCAGTGAATATGCAAAAATGCTGTATCCGATAAAGAATGCGGAAGAGTATAATACAGGAAAAGGAAAGGCTGAAGATGTAGGTGTGGAAGCAAAGGATGACTTTACATTGGTGGTTACCTTGAAGGGACCGGTAACATATTTCCCTTCACTTGTACAGGTTCAGACATATCTTCCTTTGAATACCAAGTTTTATAACACTGTAAAGGACAAGTATGTAACATCGCCTGAAACATCTATTTCGTCAGGAGCTTACATAATAAAGGAATGGACTAGGAACAACAGTATTATCTTTGAAAAGAATCCAAATTACTGGAATAAGGATGCGATTAAGCTGGAAAGGGTGGAACTGAAGTTTATAAATGATAATTCTGCAAGTTTAAATGCCTTTAAAAATGGGGAAATAGACATGACTAATATTACGACAGAGCAGGCTAAGGAATTTTCTGGTAGTGAAGAAGCCATGATTACAAAGGACGGTTCAGTATGGTATATGACTTATAATATGAAAAATGAAGCCCTTAGTAACAAAAAGATAAGGCAGGCACTTTCACTGGCAGTGGATAGGGAGGAACTTATAACTAAAATTCTTGATAATAAAGGTAAAGCAGCCTACACTTATACAGTGAAAGATTCAGGAATTATAGGGGTAAATAAGGATTTTGCTGAAGAGGCGGGGAATATCTTCCCAAAATATAATCCTGAAGAGGCTAAAAAACTTCTTTCAGAGGGACTAAAGGAGCTGGGAATCTCTAAACTTCCTAAACTGGAAATGATATTTAATGATTCTGGAAACAACAAGGTAATATCAGAATATATACAGGAAAGCTTACGTAAACATTTAGGAGTAGATATTGCAATAACAGGAATGAGCTTAAATGACAGGTTGGCAAGGATGCAGCAAAAGAACTATGATATAGCACTTGCAGGATTTGCAGGAGATTATCCTGATGCCATTTCTTATCTGGAAAGATTCCAGTCAAAGCATGGTAACAATTATTCCCAGTATGTAAATCCAAGATATGACCAGCTTGTGGAATTTGTAATGACATCTCCTGACCAAAAGGCGAGGGTTGATGCCATGATAGAAATGGAAAAGATAATAGCTGACGATATGCCTGTAGGATTGCTTTATTTCAGGGAAAATGTAAAGCTCCTGAAAAAAAGAGTAAAAGGACTGGTTTTGCGTCCAATAGGTATAGATTATGGTCTTGATAAAGTGTACATTGAAGAATAAATATTTTTAAAAATAAAATTGGTTAATGGATACCTGTGGAAAAAGGAAGAAAAACATCACTTAAATAGGAGTTTCTTCCTTTTTTTCTATTTTTAGATAGAAATTAACTATATATAAGACATATTATTGGAAACTTAATAATTATTGAAATTTATAAATATATGGGGTATAATAAAATTATATATTCAAACGAAAATTTAAGCAAAAGGAAAGGAAGAGAAAAATGAAAAAATTTTTATTTTTACTGTCAATGATGATCTTTGTATTATCTTGCGGTGGTTCAGGTAATTCTGGTAAGTCAGGGGGGGAAGTGAAAAAGGGTGGAACCCTCACAATGAATCTTACATCAGAGCCTCAGTCCATAGATCCTCAGTTATCCACAGACATAAGTGGTGGAACAGTAAATGATTTGACTTCGGAAGGTCTTATAAGAAGGACAAAGGACGGAAAGCCTGCTCCGGGTCTTGCTGAAAGATGGGATGTATCAGAAGATAAGTTAAAGTGGACTTTTTATTTAAGGGATGGACTAAAATGGTCAAATGGAGATCCGATTACAGCGGAAGACTTCAGAGATGGATGGTTAAGGGCATTGGATCCTAAGACGGCATCAGAGTATGCTAGAATGATATTTCCTGTAAAAAATGCAGAAGAATACAATGCAGGAAAGGCAAAAGCTGAAGATGTAGGAATAAAGGTTATAGATGATAAGACTCTAGAAGTGGAGCTTCATACACCTCTTGCCTATTTTTCAGATATAGTTACCTTTAAAACATATATGCCGTTGGAAAAGAAATTCTATGATGGAGTAGGGGATAAATACTTTACAGATGCAGACAAGACGCTGTCATCTGGACCTTATATATTAAAGGAATGGGTAAAGGGATCTGAAATGACCCTTGAAAGAAATCCTAACTACTGGGATGCAAAAAATGTAAAGGTGGATAAGATAGTATTAAAGTTCATTAAGGAAAGTGGAGCAGCCTTAAATAACTTTAAAAATGAAGAAATAGACGTTACAGACATAACAGTGGATCAGGCCAATGAGTTTAAAGGGGATCCAAGACTTGTTTTAAGTAATGACGGTTCAGTATGGTACTTCCTGTTTAACCATAAGGTAAAGGCACTAAGCAATCCTAAAATTAGAAAGGCATTTGTAATGGCAGTAAACAGGGAAGAGCTTGTAAACAAAGTTTTGGATGGAAGAGGAATAGTGGCTAAGAGCTTTACTCCTGCCGATATTGGAATAAATGGACTTCAAAAGGATTTCTCTACAGAAGTTCCTACATCTATCCCAGGGTTTAATCCTGAAGAAGCTAAAAAGTTGCTTGCAGAAGGACTAAAGGAACTTGGACTTGATAAGTTCCCTGAACTTGAAATGATATTTAACGAAGGTGGAAACAATAAGCTTATAGTTGTATACCTTCAGGAAAGTCTAAGAAAAAATTTAGGGATTGAGCTAAAACTGGCTGCAATGACTTTCCCTGAAAGAATAGAAAGAATGAAGCAGAAAAACTTTGACATAGTGTATGCTGGATGGTCAGGAGACTTCCACGATCCTATAACTTATCTGGATCTATTTGCGACAAAAAGTGGAAATAACTATGGAAACTATTCAAATGCAAAATATGACGAATTGGTTAAGAAGGCTAACTCTTCAGGGGATCAGGCAGTAAGAATGCCTGCACTGATTGAAATTGAAAAAATAATTTCAGAAGATCTTCCTGTAGGTGTACTGTTCCATAGAAAGAAATCCTACCTTGTTTCACCTAGAGTAAAAAATCTTGGATTTACGGCAATAGGTGGAGAATACTTCTTTGGTGATGTAAGTGTAGAAAACTAGTTATTTGTAATTAGATTAAGATAGAAGGAAGGTGTAAATGCTAATGAAAAGGATTTTGTTACTTTTGACTGTCCTGATGATGGTACTTTCCTGTGGGCAGGGGAACAAAAAGGGAGATGTAATAACAATAAACTTGAGAACAGAACCTTCTTCCATAGATCCCCAGATAACCACGGATATATCAGGAGGAACAGTTGATGAGCTCATAGTGGAAGGGCTTCTTAGAAAGGATAAAAATGGAAAATCTGTAGCAGGATTGGCTAAGGAATGGACATCTACTCCTGATGGTCTTGTATGGACATTTAAACTAAGGGACGGGGTGAAATGGTCAAATGGTGATCCTGTTACTGCACAGGACTTTAAGGCGGGATGGTTAAGGGCATTGGATCCTAAGACTGCTGCTGGAAATGCGAATCTTTTGTTTCCAATAAAAAATGGGGAAGCCTTTAATGCCGGAACGGTAACTGCTGATAAAGTGGGAATAAAGGTCGTAGATGAAAAAACTTTGGAGGTAACTTTAGAAGCACCGACTCCTTATTTTGATGACCTTATTACATTTAAGGCTTATATGCCTTTAAATGAAAAGTTCTATAAGGAGGCAGGAGACAAGTATTTTATGGAGGCAGATAAGACTTTATCAACAGGGCCTTATATACTGAAGGAATGGGTTCATAACTCTCATCTGAAGTTTGAAAAAAATCCTGACTACTGGGATGCAGCAAATGTAAAGACTCAAACTATAGTATTAAAGCTGATTGATCCGAATGCAGCAAGTGCCAACTTTAAAAATGGGGAAGTTGATGTTACTGCTATAAACTTTGAACATTCAAATGAATTTAAGGACAAGCCGGAACTGGTTCAGGCAAATGATGGAGGAGTATGGTACCTGCTTTTTAACACTAAGGTAAAACCTTTGAATAATCCTAAAATCAGAAGGGCATTTTCAATGGCAATTGATAAAAATAAACTGATAACAAACTCCCTTGGTAATTCTGAAAAGGCTGTAAAGTCTTTTGTCCCGGGTGGTATTGGTATAAGAGGACTTCAAAAGGATTTTGCAGAGGAAGTTCCTACTTCGTTACCTAGCTTTAATCCAGATGAGGCAAAAAAGCTGTTTGCAGAAGGATTGAAGGAGGAAGGGCTTGATAAGCTTCCTGAAATAGAACTTCTTTTTGGAGAAGGGATAAATACAAAGATTATTTCCGAGTATGTTCAGGAAGAGTTAAAGAAAAATCTTGGGGTGAATCTGAAACTGACTGTAGTCCAAGGTAAGGAAAGGATACAAAGGAGTAAACAGAGGGCCTATCAAATTACCCTTCATAACTGGACAGGGGATTTCCTTGATCCTATTACGTATCTTGATTTGTTTGATTCTAAGAATCCAAACAACCGTGGAGATTACAATAATCCAAGATACGACGAGCTTGTAAGGACAGTAAAAAGTACAGCTGATCCTGCAGTGAGGGTTCCTGCGATGATAGAAATGGAAAAAATAATCGCAGAAGATGTACCTGTAGCGATTCTTTTCCAAAGACAGAAAAGATATCTTGTAAATCCTAAGGTAAAGAACATCACATTCCTTTCTATTGGTGGAGAATACTTCCTAAGGGAAATGTATATGGAATAGTTTTACTTTATCATGAAAGCTTACCATGGGAAATAAAAACTTAGAGTAGAAATTGAATATAAGGACAGAAGCTGAATATGTAACGTAAAGTTTACATATGAGCTTTCTGTCCTTTTTTTATTATTTTAAAATTATTAAAAAAAATAAATATAAAAAATTTAGCTAAAGGTTATATGAAAAAATAAGAATTAAAATGTAAAAATTGATACTAAAAAAATTTTTAATATATGAAATATAGACTTGAGGATACTATTGTATCTAATGATTACAATTTGTCATTAGAAAATTCCTTCTGAAAATAATTGAAAAAAGAAATTTATTAATATATAATATAAGTTAGAAAATTATGTTCAGAAATGGTGAAAGTAATAAGGAACAGATAAGGAGAAATTTTAGAAATGAGAGAATACGATGTTATTGTAGTAGGTGCAGGGCATGCAGGAATAGAGGCTTCACTAGCAGCTGCAAGACTTGGCATGAAAACAGCAGTTTTTACGATAACTCTTGATAATATAGGAGTAATGTCCTGTAATCCTTCTGTGGGAGGACCTGCCAAAAGCCATCTTGTAAAGGAAGTGGATGCACTTGGAGGAGAAATGGGACGTAATATGGATAAGAGCTTTGTCCAGATGAGGGTACTGAATACTAGTAAAGGTCCAGCAGTAAGGTCCTTAAGAGCACAGTCAGACAGAAAGATATATGCAAGGGAAATGAAAAAGACGTTGGAAAGTCAGGAAAATCTCGATATAATACAGGATATCGTGACAGAGCTTATAATCGAGGAGGGGTCAGTAAAGGGATTGAGAACAAAGACAGGTCTTGAGTTTTTTTCCAAAACTGTAGTCATAGCTACAGGTACCTTTCTAAAGGGACTTATGTACATTGGAGATAAAAGAATAAAGGGGGGAAGAATGGGAGAACTTTCCTCGGAGGAACTTTCAGATTGTCTAAAGGGGATAGGGTTTAAGATGGATAGGTTTAAGACGGGGACTTCTCCTAGGATAGATATAAGAAGTCTGGATTTGACAAAGTTGGAGGAACAGCCAGGAGAAAAAGGGATACCCCTTAAATTTTCCATGAGAACACCAGATGAGGAAGTACTGGAAAAGCCCCAGTTATCTTGCTATCTTACAAGGACAAATAAATCTACTCACCAGATAATATTGGAAAATCTGGATAAGGCACCTATGTATAATGGAAGTATAGACAGCACTGGTCCCAGATATTGCCCATCTATTGAGGATAAGGTGGTAAAGTTCCATGAAAAGGACAGTCATCATCTTTTTTTAGAGCCGGAAGGATTTGATACGTCAGAAGTGTATATAAGCGGCTTATCCACAAGCTATCCAGCAGAATATCAGCAGCAAATAGTAAATACGGTGGAAGGTCTTGAAAATGCCCATATTATGAGGTATGGATATGCAGTCGAATATGATATTGTAAATCCTGGAGAGCTGGATTATACCCTTGAGACAAAAAAAATAAAAAATCTCTATCTTGCAGGTCAAATAAATGGAACAAGCGGCTACGAGGAAGCTGCGGCACAAGGGATAATAGCGGGTATAAATGCATCTCTTAAAATAAAGGGGGAGGAGCCCTTCGTACTGGACAGGGAAAGCTCCTACATAGGAACTATGATAGACGATCTTATAAACAAGGAGCTTTTTGAACCTTACAGAATGTTTACGGCAAGATCGGAATTCAGGCTTGTGTTAAGGGAGGACAATGCAGATATAAGACTGTCTGAAAAAGCCTATAAAATAGGTTTGCTTCCTAAGAAGTACTATGACAGGATAGAGGAAAAGAAAAAAAATGTAAAGGAAACTATAGAAAAATTAGCTGATTTAAAGTTGGGATCCAGTAATAAAAGGCTTGTGGAAGTTCTTCAGAAATATGGAGAATCCTTAAAAAGCGGAACTACCTTGAAGGAAATATTGAGGAGACCTAAAGTAACTTATCAGGATATAAAATATATTGCAGAAATTATGGAGGAGGCACCACCCCTTTCATTTGATGAGGACACTGAATATCAGATAGAGGTTCAGGTAAAGTACGAAGGTTACATTGCTAAGGCACTTCAGGTTATGGAAAGACAGAAGAAGCTAGATGACAGAAAGATACCTGAAAACTTTGACTATGAAAATATGAAGGGAATTACCCGTGAAGCCAAACAGAGACTTATAGAAAAAAGGCCTTATAATCTGGGGCAGGCTTCAAGGATTTCGGGGGTAACCCCAGCAGATGTGTCAGTGCTTCTTATGTATCTCGAGGGGGTACTGGTTAATTAGAAAAGCCGAATTAACTGTATTATGTTAATTTGGACATTAAATATGGGAGTATGCAGATTATGGATAATATTAAAGTAGATGACAGCATAAGGAAATATATGGAAAAACTTCTTGAAAAATCAGGAATAGAAATGATCCCTGAAAAAATTGATAAGATGCTTTTATTTCTTGAGCTTCTTTATGAGAAAAACCAGGTTATGAACCTTACTGCCATAAGGGATAAGAAGGGAATGCTTGAGAAACATTTTATAGATTCTCTTCTTCTAACAAAAATAATAATGGAAAATGAAAAAAATATTATAGATGTAGGGACAGGAGCCGGGTTTCCAGGGCTGGTTCTTGCAATATTCTATCCTGATAAAAGTTTTCTTTTGGTGGATTCGGTAAGGAAAAAGGTAGAATTTATAAGGGAAGTGATTGAAAAGCTTGATCTTGAAAATGTGGAGACCAGCTTTGAAAGGGCAGAGGAAATAATAAGGGATAAAAGGGAGGCCTTTGATGTTGCCCTTTGCAGAGGGGTGGCAAATTTGAGGGTTATATTGGAATATATGCTCCCCTTTGTAAAGGTGGGAGGAAGATTTCTACCCCAGAAACAAAATCTTAACGAGCTTGAGGAGTCAGAAAGGGCTTTAAAGATATTGAGGGGAGAAGTAAAGGATATTTATAAGTTTACTCTTCCTGAATCGGGAGATGGGAGAATAGTGTTGGAAATTCTGAAAGCAGGGAGAACAGATTCCAAATATCCTAGAAAAACAGGGATTCCTACAAAAAAACCCTTATAAAATTAAAGAAAGGAGAAGGGCTTTTTAAGAGCAAGGGAAAGAATTTAGAAGCCCTACATACAGATGGAAAATCTAAAAGTATTGGCTGACAAGTATAATCTTGAAGTACTTGATGACAAATTAAGCTTTCTAGAAACATTGGAAGCTATAATAGGTAAGATTGAAGGATACTATGTTAATGTCCTTGTGGATTTAAGAGATTATATTGTAAAGATAAATATTGACAGTAATGGAGATAGAAACAAGATAAAAGCCTTCTTAGACAGTCTCAAATTAGAAATAAAGGAGATAAAAGAGACTGAGTGTAAAAAAAACTATATACGAGTAGTGATAAAGGATGGAAAATCAAGGACTACAGCTGAAATAATAGGAAAGGTTATAGACAGGACAGTGCAGTTTCTTTCTGATGAAAATATAAAAAGTGCATGTGGATTTTGTGGAGATGAGAATGCCATATTAAAAGCTACTTCCGCAATAAAAAATGAATCGGAGACAGACTTCATATGTGAAGAATGTCATCAAAAGAGGATAAAGGAGCTGGAGGAAAACAGGGAAGAAATAAAAAATATGAAGGAAAATCATATTTTAGGTTTTCTGGGGTCCTTTTTGGGAGCTTTTATCGGAGGGGGGATACTATGGATAATTTTAGGAATGTTTGGGTTTATAGGCTCGATTTCTGTTGTGGGAATAATTATAGGAGGGCTTGCCGGATACACAATGTTTACAAAAAAAATGGGGGTAGTAGGGTCTTTCCTCTTTGTAGTGGCATCGGGAATGGCCATGGCAGTGGCACATTTTATAGAAGTTTCCCTTCAATTTAAAAAGTTATACGGAATGAGTGTTCTAGAGAGTATAAGGGAACTTATAGACTACACTACAAATAGTCCTGAAATAGCAAGGGAAGTATGGCTTAATCCTTATTTTGTAATAGCCTTTGCAATAGTAATACTGGTGGGAATATTTTCAGCTAAGAGTGCTTCAAGGGATTCCCAGGGCATATATTCCGTAAGAAGGGACTAGGGCAGGGAAATGATAAGGGATATGAAGCTTATACAAATAGATATTGAAAAGATTGAAGCAAACCCCAATCAGCCTAGAAAACAGTTTGATGAAGAAAAGCTGGCTGAATTGTCAGAATCAATAAAAAACAATGGACTTTTGCAGCCTATAACTGTAAAAAGAACAAGTTCAGGGAAATATGAGATAGTGGCAGGAGAAAGAAGATACAGGGCATGTAAGAGGGCAGGCATTACACATGTTCCTGTAATTGAAATAAAGGTAGGGGATATGAAGGGGTATGAGCTGGCACTAATGGAAAATATCCAGAGGGTGGATTTAAATCCTATAGAGGAAGCGGAATCTTATCTCATGCTTACAGAGGTATACGGATATACTCAGGAAAAACTTGCAGAAAAACTAGGAAAAACAAGGTCATCCCTATCAAACAAAATGAGGATATTGAAGCTTCCTGAAAAAGTTAAGGAAATGGTAAAGTTAGGAAAATTGTCCTATGGTCATGCAAGAACGCTCCTTGCTCTCAATAATGAAGATAAAATAATAAAAATGGCAGAGGAAATATCTGAAAAGGGTTATTCTGTCAGAGAAACAGAAGAAAAAGTAAAAAGTCAATCTTCAAAAGGGATGTCGGAAAAAGAAAACAACCATGAAATTCATATTCCGCATATAAAGCCGGATATGGAAAGGAAAGAAAAGATGACTGAGGAAGAGGGATATGATACAGGAAATATAGGGGAGCTCAAGTATATCGAAGATAAGCTAAGGGAGTTCTTTGAAAGTAAGGTTCAGATAAGAGGAAATCTTCATGGCAGCGGCAGGATAGAGATTAATTTTGATGGATATTCAGATGTTTCAAGAATTATAGGGCTTCTAGATATTGATTTTGAGTAAATTTAACCTAAATTTTTACTGACTAGAAATTAAAGGATTGAAAATAATTAAAAATGCAGTTATAATATAAAGATAAAAAATTTTAAATGGAATATATGGATAACAGTTAAAAAAGTATATATCTGAAAAATTAAACTTATAGAGGGAAAAGGAGGATAATAATGAAATATATGAAAAAAACCTTATATTTGTTTATTCCCCTTTTGATAATTTTATTTCTAGCTAAAGGGATTGTTTCTACAGTGTACTTTAAGAATAACCTTACTTCCATATTGAAGTCCTCGGGTCTGAATGTGGAATTTGATAAGGTGCATCTAGATTTTCATAAGGTAAAGATAGATAATCTGAAGGTGATGGATCAGGCAGGAAATCTGGTAATAGATTCAAAAAGAGCTGAAGCCAGGATAAACCTCCTGGTACCCACGAGACTTCTTAGGATAGATGTGTATGATGCGGTAGTCAATTTAGAAAGATATAAGGGCAATAAATTTAATGCATTTAATATCCTTAAGCCTGATGACAAAGACAAAAAGCAGACATATGACAAGACTAACAGATTAGGAAGATTGTATTTTCATAATTCTGTTTTGAATTTTACTGATACAAGTTTTGAAAAAAGGATATTTAAGACATTAAATAATGTAAATGGATACCTTGATGCCTCCAAATCAAGAGGCTTTGCCCTTGAGGCAAAAGGTAAAAGTGGTGATGAGACTCTAGGGGTGAAACTAATTCAGCAGCTAAATACACTGCAGTCCTTTAAGTCCATGTTTGACAAGGGGAAAAATAGTGATCCAAAAAGAAAGAATTTTCATTTAGGATTTGAATTTAATAATGTAGAGATAACGGAAAATCTTGGACAATATGTACCCCTTAATATGATAACAGCTAAAGGGGGAAGATTAAATGGGAATCTTGAATTAACGGATAATGATTCCAAGGAAGTGATGAAGGTTAAAGGACAGCTTGATATTACAGAGGGAATTTTAAACTATAATGACTACGAAGGGGATATACGCAGTGTGAAGGCATCAATATCCATGACAGATGAAAATATAATCGTCAATGCTACATCTCCTGTGGAAGAAAGTTTAGTAACATTAAAAATAGGTTACAATATTCCCGAAGAGAATATAAAAATAAATCTGTCAGGAAGCAATATACCTTTTAGGGAAATTGCAAAATACAAGCTGATAAAAGAGGCTAATATTAAGGCTAGAGGAAATATTACTGCAGATTTAAACATAAATATAGACCAGAAGGAAAAAAAGACGGAAATGGACGGAAAGTTCTCCTCTCCCCTTGTGGAAATTGCAGAATACGGGTTTAGTGATTTGAATACTGTGATGAAAATATCAAAAGATCAGGTACTTACACTGGAAAACACAAGTTTTCACTTTGATGAAACAGTTTCGGATTTTAAAATAAAAAATGATGTCCTTGTTCCTTTGTTTTCCTATAATATAGGGAAGAAAAATGGAAATGGGAACTATATTATTACAAACAGGGGTTCCGATTACAGTGTGTCCCATATAACAGGAACAGCATCAATAGATAAGGATAATATCATAAGCGGAAACTTTGATTCAAAGGAAATAAAAGGAAACTATGTAATCAATATAAAAAAAGAAGAAATGATAGTAAATGCCGATGGTAAACAATACTTTGCAATAAATTATGGAGGAGAATCCTATGATATAAATCCTAATATAAACAGGCTTTTACTTAAGTTCAACAGTGGAAATATGCTTCATTCAGGGAATATGGATTTAAAGCTTAAAGCCAAGAAAAATCAATATTTTAATTCAATTGTTGCAAATATTGGAATAAAAGGCGGTAACTACAATGTATCAGGAATAGTTGATGCAAAAGGTGAAAAAATAAGGGTTAAAGGGACAACAACAGCGGATATGTACCATAATTACCGTATAACATCTGCAAATAATGGAAATATAGATGTGGCAAGGCTTCTCAGAAGCTATGGCTATGACTTGAAAGGGCTTGATAAAGCGAAACTTCCTGTAAGAGCCACAGCCAATATATCTGGAAAAGGAAACAAATTTTCGGGGAATTATGAAATTTACAGCGATTATGGGGAATATATAGTAGAGTATGAGAAACTGTATGCTAAGGGTAAGATTAATGATTTACTAAGTTTAAATTTAGATATAAATGCTAAAATGTCTGAGTTATGGATAGGATATCAGAGATTTAAGGATGTTTCCGGGAATATTAATATAAAGGACCAAATTGTCAATATGAATGATATCAGTAATGAAAAATTACAGGCGGCAGGGCATTTCAACTTGAAAAACGGTAATACAAAAATAAATTCTAGCTTGAAGAATTATGTAGTATATAATACAATTAAGCCTGAAGTAAACCTTTATATAGATAATGCCACTCTTGATGTGTCAGGACCCTTCTCAGATTTGAAAGGAAGTGTAGTATTAACTCCTTCCATGACGACAATAGATTCCACTTATATAGGAGATACAGAAGGGAAAATAGATATAAATAATAGTGTGCTTGAATTTAGAGAGTTTACTTTGCGGGAAAGTTCCGTATCTGGAACCTATGATATGAAAACTGGACTTGCAGATGTAAAGCTAACCCTTATGGAGCCAGATATACCTAAATTATTTAAAATACCGGATCTAACCTTTGGGACAGCTTCTGAACTGACCCTTAAGGGAGACTTGAATAAGTTTGATTTAAGTGGAGATATAAGATTTGGAAACATAAGTTATAAGGGCTATAAGCTGCCGTCCATGGATGCTGAAGTTCAGTATCAGGATGGGGATGTGGACAGGCTGTTTAAATATGGAACCTTTAACATAAAGGATCTTATTGTAAGAGGGGATAACAGAGAGGAACTTTTTAGAACAAATACACAATTTGATCTTGAAAATATTGATATAGATTATAAGATGGAAAATCAGAAATTTTCCCTTGACTCTGTACAGGATTTGAAGGAAAAGGGATACAGCGGAGATATTGTAATGGATTTTTTCTTTAAGGGGAAACCGGAGGATTTTTCCACTAATCTACGTATAGTATCAGATAAGCTAGTTCTTAGCGGATTTCCAGTGGAAAATTTGGATATAGATGCAAGTGCCAATAATCAAGGGGTAAACGTAGGACAGTTCTATATGGAATATGAAAAGAATCCTCTTCTTGTAAACGGATACCTGAACTTTCCGACAGTAAACTACAATGTATCTGTTCTTGCAAAAAACTTTAATCTTTCCTTTCTGGGTCTTGATCCAAATGTAAAGGAAGCAGGAGGAATAGCAGATATAGATATAGTATTTTCACCTCAAGAAACAAAGGGGCAGTTTCTGTTAAACAACTTCAACTATAAGACGAAGGATGAAGTGACGGAAGTGTCGGATGTAAATGCGGACATAGGCATGGATCATAGAAAACTTACTATAAACCGTCTGGATGGTGGATATAACAAAGGAACTTTCAGTGTGGATGGAAATCTTGATATACCTTCGATTCCGGCAAATTTCATGGAAACAAAACGGATTGAGCTAGGTAAAATAGACTTGAATGCTACATTAAATAGAGTGGGAATAAAATACGGAAAAGATATAGATGCCGTTCTTACAGGAGATTTTGTATTTACTGAAAATCGTCTATACGGAAATGTGACAGGTGAATCAGGTGAAATAAGGGCTATTCCAGACTTTGGGGGAAATGCATCCGAATCGTCGTCGGAGGCAGAAAAAAGTAGAATAGCAAAGGATAAGACAATAGTCGAAGGTGTGATAGAGGAAGTTGTGGATAAAATCATGAAACAGTATATGGTGGATATAAATATCCGTTCCCAGAAAAATGTAAATCTGAATATTCCCAGTGTAAGTCTTGTGCGGAATATTAAAGGAAGCATTGTGGGAGACAGCAGACTTTTATATGAAGACGGGCAGATAGGGCTAGTCGGGGTATATTCCTTAAATCAAGGTTCCTTTATGCTTAATAACAACCTATTTAAAATTGATTATGCTGAAGTGAGATTTCCGGAGCCTTCACCAGGAACATTATATGAAGTGAACCCCTTTGTGGTATTTACAGCAAGCACAAGGGTAAATGGTGAAAGGGTTGAAGTGGAATTGAGTGGAAAGACGGACAATCCAAATATAAAGTTTACTTCTGATTCAGGTCTTACAAGGGAACAGATAGTTTCCCTGTTAGCATTTAATACAAAAGCAGATAATACTGATCCTGATAAGATTGAAGATCAAGATGGAGCAGTAGTTATAGGGTCTGTATTAAATACTGCATTAAATCAGTTGATTTTTTCGCCAGTAACTGGTAAAATTGGAGAGACGTTTGGATTAAGTAATGTATCAATATCAACAGATTTTGAAAAGTCCTCAAAAGATGAAAATTATAGCGGTGCAACCACATTATATATACAGGACAACCTGTATAAGGATAGATGGTACTGGAACTTACAGGTGAAATTCCCCTTCCAGACAAAGACTCAAAACGGCAGTGCAACAAATCCTATAGGCTATAATGCCTGGGTAAACTATAATGTATTTGATGGGCTTGAACTTAAAGCAGGGGGAGAAACTGTAACTAAAAGGGATGAAATTACTAACATTAGAAACAAAAACGAAATAAATTACTACATTGGTTTGGATTTTTCCGCAAAGTCAGATTCATTTGGCGGATTATGGAAAAAGCTATTCCGTGGAAAGCTACAGACTTTAACTAAATAATTAGGAGGAAAATATGAGAAACAAAATTTATGCTTTAATTGTAGCCGTTACATTATTTTTATCAATGAACAGTGTGACAAAAGCAGAACAAAAGGAAAATTTAAAGGTAGGAACAATTCAGTTTTCACAATTAAAGGAACTTCCTGAAGAATTTCTTTTGGAAAAGATACCTGTAAAACCTGGAGATGAATATTCAAATAAAAGTTTGAGTGAAATATATCTTGCTCTTAAGAGACTTAATTATATTTCAAATGTAAATGTCTACCCTCAACAGGATGGGGATACTGTAAACCTTGTGGTGGAAGTTGATGAAGTCGCAAATGCTCTTGAATATGCCGAAAGGTCGGAAAATGAAGGAAACTTGACTGAAAAAACAGAATATGTAATTTCAAAGGTTGATGTGGAAGGACTAAAAACAATAAGTAAAGAGGAAGTCTTAAAGGATGTTCCTGTAAAGGAAGGAGATTATTTCGTGCCACAAAATGCTATAAATGGAGCACAGAAAATATTTCAAACAGGACATTTTAACTCAGTAGAACCTTCAGTGGAAAGGGAAGCGGATAATACTATATCTATCCGTTATATTGTGGAGGAAAATCCAGCAGTAACTGATATAACTATTACAGGAAATACTTTATTTACTGAAGCGGAACTTGAAAAGGCACTGGGGATAGAAGAGGGGAAAATATTAAATTCAAATCTTCTTGATCCTGGAAATAACGGAATTATAAAGTTATATAATAAAGGTGGATATACAACTGCCAGAATAAATTCTATAAATGTTTCACCGGATGGACAGGTTCAAATAGGATTATCCGAAGGAATGGTAGATTCAGTAGTATTTAGGAAAGTGAATTCTAAAAGGGATAATGAAAGAACTTCTGAAAACAGGGCAAAACTGAGAACAAAACCTTATGTATTTGAAAGATCTCAGCTTGTAAAACCAGGAGAGATATTGGAAGCAAAGAATGTAGAGGGAACTATAAGGGACCTTTATAGGACAGGTATTTTTACTTCTATTGAGCCGGTTCTAAGTGGGAAGGAAGGAGATCCTAATGCAAGAATAGTGGAATTCTTAGTCGAGGAGAGACCTACTACTACAATAAATGGAAGTATTTCTTATGGAACTTCTGTAGGACTTGTAGGGGGAGTAAAGCTTTCTGATTCTAACTTTTTAGGAAGAGGGCAGGAGGCAGCCTTTAATTTAGAAATATCAAATAAAGGGGATAAAACAGCAGAAATAAGCTGGTTTGACCCTTGGTTAAGAAATACTGAAAGAGTTCAGGCTGGGGGATCCATTTATTGGAGGGAAACAGTGGATGATGATGCAGCCTTTAATGATGTTGAAAAGGTAAGAAGAATAGGAACAAGATGGACAATAGGAAAGGGGCTTAATGACAAGATATTTGTAAGACTTTCTGCAAGATATGATCATTACAGAGAAACATTAGGTTCAAAAGAAATAAATGATAAATATAATCTTGTGGCAATTACTCCCACATTAATTTACGACTCAAGAGATAATGCCTTTTCACCTACAAAGGGGATCTACTCGACACTTTCATATGAAAGAGGAGAGCTTATTAATGATCCTAGACAGTATGATCAGTTTGAAGCGGATTTGAGGGCGTATCACCCTACCTTCTTCAAAGACAAAAATGTAATGGCATATAGGGTTGTCTGGGGATCTACAGGAAGCGGAACTCCAGAGGCGTTAAGATATAGCATAGGAGGGGCAGAGACTTTAAGAGGGTATGAATATGGTAAATTTGAAGGATTCAATAAGTTCCATGCAACAATAGAAAATAGAACCCAGATAAATGATACAATACAACTGGTGGCATTCTTTGATATAGGTAATGCATGGCAGAATACCACAACCGTAGGAACTAAGAAAATATATACTCCAGATAGACACGGAGCAAGTAACTTCGCAGATCTTAAAAAAGGTGTAGGAGTAGGGGTAAGGCTTAATACTCCAATAGGTCCATTAAGATTTGACTATGGTTGGCCACTGGATCCTGAAGTAAAAGGCGGACGTAAGACTGGAGGTAAATTCTACTTCAGTTTTGGACAGACATTCTAATTTTAGCTAAAAAATATTGTCAACGAAGTTTTAATATTTAAGTTTTGACATTAAAAAATGAAAACAACTTTGTTTAACTGTGTAATTCAGTTTAGACAGTTGTTTTCATTTTTATTATAAGAAATGGAAAGGATGTGTAAATATGTACAATATTAAAGAAATAGCACAGCTGACAGGGGGAGAGATAATAGGAGATGAAAATCTCGAATTTTTAAGGCTAGCCCCCTTCTTTCATGCTACCGGGGAAGAGCTAACCTTTGCAGCAGATGAAAATATGCTAAAAAATATGGATAAATGTAATGCAGGTGCTATCATTATACCTTTTATGGAAGATCTTCCAAAGGATAGGACATATATAATGGTAAAAAACAATCCGAGGGAGCTTATGCCCCTTTTGTTAAATTTTTTTAAGCCAAAGATAAAACCCTTTCAAAAACAGATTGAAGATTCGGCACAGATTCATGAAAGTGCCAATATCTCAAGAATCAACACATATATAGGTCATGATGTAAAAATAGGGAAGAATGTAACAATATATCCGAATGTGTCAGTATTTGAGGGAACAGAAATAGGCGACGGAAGTCTTATCTATTCCAACGTAACCATAAGGGAATTTTCCAAAATAGGGAAAAATGTGATCCTTCAGCCAGGTGCAGTCATAGGCTCTGATGGATTTGGATATGTAAAGGTAGAGGGACATAATAGGAAAATTGAGCAGATTGGACGGGTAATTTTAGGAGATGAAGTGGAAATAGGTGCAAATACATGTATTGACAGGGGAACTATAGGGGATACAATTATAAAAAGGGGAACAAAGCTAGATAATCTTGTCCATGTGGCACATAATGACATAATAGGAGAAGAGTGTTTCATAATAGCCCAGGTGGGAATATCAGGGAGTGTAGAAATAGGAAATAATACAATTCTTGCAGGTCAATCAGCGGTTGCAGGACATATTAATATAGGAAGTAATGTTGTAATAGCAGCCAGATCAGGAGTAACCAATGATGTACCTGACGGAAAAAAAATGTCAGGATTCCCCTTAAGGGAACATATGGAGGATTTAAGAATAAAAATGGCTATGGGTAAGGTTCCTGAACTTATAAAAAAGGTTAAGAAGTTGGAAAAGGAAAGAGGTAAATAGAAATATAGAAAAAGTGTCACTATCTCCCTGACAGTTATAATATACTAGGTCTAAAGGAAGCTATCTGGAAGATTGGAATCTTGACATTGCTTACAGTAAAATGGCTATTGCTTCAGAACAGAAAATGGCAGTCTTGAAGTTCAAGAAGGGATAGAGGGAATATGTCAAGTTACTTATAGTAGAAAATTCAGCAGAAAATATAACCCCTATTATATATTGGGAGGGGGGTTTATAAAATAAATTATTTAAGCTTTGCCGAATAATTGGGGATAATTACTTGACTTGTTATTTTAAATAATGTAAAATAAAATAAATAAATAAATTATTTTAAGATGGGAGCTGTAAATGAAGAAGTTATTATTAGGAATTCTCTTACTCCTAGCTATGGTTAGCTGTGGGAGTAAGCCTGAAACGGTTGTATCAAAGTTTATTGACAATATAAAGGAAAAGAAATTTGACGAGGCCTTTAACAACTATGCAGTAAATAAGGAAGCTGAGAGTAACCTTAAGTTGGAATATGAAAATAAGTTTCAGCAGTTATTTTTTGAAACATTGTTTAAAAATATAGAATATAAAATAATAGAAACAAAGAAACAGGATAATGAAACCTCTATTGTAACAGTGGAAGTTGAGAATGTGGATGTTCAAGAGGTATTTAAGAAATTGTTTGAAAAGGTTTTACAAGATGCCTTTACAAAAGGAAATGGCACACCCCTTTCTGTAGAAAATGAATTCAAGACGATGTTAGAATCAAAGGATGTTCCAAAGGCTAAATATAAGACGGAATTTATTGTTGTTAAGACAGAAAAGGGCAACAAAATAGAAGTTACACCCGAAAATTTGGATGTTCTTCTTGGAAAACTAAATACAACTTTGGCAAATCTCGGTAGTTTAGGAAATGACGATTCAGAAAATAATAATTTGCCTATACCTAAGACAGATGTAACCAAAGAAGGGCCTACTTCAGGGGAAAACCAGAAACCTAATGAGCCTAAAATAGATAAGAAATAGAAGTAGGAAAGTGTGAATCGCCCAACTATTTTTTAATCGCATAGGCGATGATAATAGGGGCGATTTTATTTTTATTTGTTAGGAAAATAAATTTATTTTAATATATAAACTGGGTAGAAGAAAAGAAGGAAAAAAGTCATATGGGAATCAAATTTTAAAGTTGTAGAATAAATAAACAGGAAAAGGAAATAATAATGAAGAAAATAATAACGGAGGAAGTTGATAGGAAGTCTTACCTTGTAAGGGGAACCAGCAAATGTGCCAGATTTTTTGTATGTGACACAACAGAGATAGTAAAAGAGGGTAAAAGTATTCATAACCTTGATCCAATAGGGACTATGATATTTGGAAAATTTTTGACTGCTGTGGCAATGATAGGAAAGGATTTGAAGGGGGAAAGGGATATTGTAACCTTGAGAATGTCAGGAGATGGACCCTATGGAAATATGGTCGCTACCGGAAACAGCAATGGGGAAGTAAAGGGGTATATGCATGCCCCGACAGAAAAATTGCATCAGATTATAGATGAAGAAGGGAACTTTTTACAGGACGGTACAGGACAAATAAGATTTATAGGGGAGGGGACTTTTCAAATTATAAAGGATTTGGGGCTAAAGGATCCCTTTTCAGGTCTTATACAGCTGGAATCAGAGGACATGGGAGAAATAGTGGCAAATTATTTTTTCCTGTCTGATCAGGTGAAGTCTGTAGTTTCCCTTGGAGTAAAAATAGATGAAAATGGAGAAGTAATAAAGGCAGGAGGATATATAGTCCAGCTTCTTCCGGGAGTGGAGGAAGGGTTTATAGATAAGTTGGAGGATAAGCTGAGACAGATAAGGAGTATAACCGAACTCCTTATAGGTGGGCTTTCCCTTGAAGAGATAGTAGAGCTTCTGTATGAAGATATATCAGCTGTGGAAGATGAGTCTGATATGGAGGGGGCTCACAAAAAGGTATATGTGGAAGATTTTGAAATACTGGAAAAATCCAACTTGGAATATAAGTGTAGTTGCTCCCGTGAAAAATATTTTAAGGGAGTTATTACACTAGGAAAAGAAGAAATAGAAGAAATTCTGGAAGAAGAAGGGGAAATAGAGGTTCAGTGTCATTTTTGCGGGAAAAAATACAAATTTACAGAAGTAGACTTTAAGGGATTTTTTTAGGGTTTCTTCTAGAAGATTTTTAAAGAAATTTTAGAAAATATTTTGGGAGTTTCCATTAAATTTTTTCAAATATTTATCTAAATATCTTCAAATAAATGAGATTTTACAAGGGTTAAAAAATAAGTATAATAGGATAAGGAAAAGAGGAAAAAATGTCAAAATTAAAAGTAGGTGTAATCAGAGGTGGAGTTTCCACAGAAAGGGAAGTTTCATTAAAAACAGGAAGCGAGATAGTAAGTAATCTTAACAGGGATAAATACCAAGTATATGATATAGTAATAGACAATGAAAAAGAAGTATTTGAAAAGGTGTCAGGACTAGGGTTGGACTTTGTATATATAGCTCTGCATGGAAGTTTCGGAGAAGACGGTAGAATACAGTCGATTCTTGAAAGTCTTGGAATAAAATATAGCGGTTCGGGGGTAATGACAAGTGCAGTATGTATGGATAAGGAAATTACCAAGAGAGTGGTATCCAGCTATGGAGTAAGGGTTGCAAAGGGTGTCAGTGTAAGAAGAGGAGAAAAGGCTGATTTTGAAAGTATAAAAAGTAAGCTGGGAGATACGGTTGTTGTAAAGCCCAATAGTGGAGGTTCAAGTATAGGGGTCAGTTTCGTTAAGAATCAGGAGGAGCTTGAAAAGGGGCTTGAACTTGTATTTAGTATGGATAAGGAAGCACTTATAGAGGAAACCTTAAAGGGGGTGGAAATAAGTGTTCCTGTCATAGACGGTAGAGTATACCCCACATTGAAGATAGAAGCTGTGGCTGGAGAATACTTCGACTATGAGTCGAAGTATGCAGACGGAGGGGCAAGAGAATTTGTTTATGAATTTCCTGAAGAAATTCAGAAGGAGATAGACAAATTCGCCACTGACAGTTATTATGCCATGAAATGTGAAGGTTTTGCAAGAATTGATTTTATGGTGGTTAATGGGGAGATCCCTTATTTTATGGAGGTAAATACATTACCTGGAATGACTGCTGCAAGCCTTTTGCCTAAAAGCACAGCCTATAAAGGTTATAGCTATTCAGAAACGCTAGACTTGCTTATAGGGGCTTCAATAAAAGAAGGAAAATAGGAGAATGGGAATATAGGAATAAAGAACCATACAGGAATTCAAGGAAGGATGAGGGATAAAATGGAAAGAATAGCAAGTTTTCAAGTGGATCATATAAGGCTCAATAGGGGCATATATGTTTCAAGAATAGATGAAGTAAATGGAAACTATCTTACGAGTTTTGACATAAGGATGAAACTACCCAACAGGGAGCCTGTAATAAATATTGCCGAACTCCACACAATGGAACATCTAGGGGCGACATTTTTGAGAAACCATCCTGTGTGGAAGGATGAAGTGGTGTATTTTGGGCCGATGGGGTGTAGGACAGGGTTCTACCTTATTTTAAAGGGAAGACTCCAATCAAAGGATATAGTGGAACTTATAAGGGAAACTTATGAGTTTATGGCAAACTTTGAAGGGGAAATACCTGGAGCTACAGCTATTGAATGCGGGAATTATCTAGATCAAAACCTTTCGATGGCAAAGTATGAGGCTAGCAAATATGTGGAGGAAACATTGAATTGTCTAGACGAGGAAAATTTGAATTATCCAGAATAGAAGAAAGCATACCGAAGGATAGGAATATTTTTTCCATAAGATAAATGACAGGCTAAAAAGGAAAGAGGAATAGAAAAATGTCAAAAATAATAGATACTCATACCCATATATATGACAAGCAGTTTATAGGGGACTTTGACAGGGTAATGGAGGATATAGAAGAGAAGATGGAGGGGATAGTCAGTATCGGCTTTGATTTGGAAAGTTCATTGAAGAGTCTTAGCCTGGCACACAAATATCCCTTTGTCTATGCAGTTGTAGGAGTTCATCCTGTGGATATAAAAAAATATGATGAAAATGTGGAAAAGGAGCTGAAAAGGCTTGCTCTTACAGAAGAAAAGGTTGTAGCCATAGGAGAAATAGGTCTTGATTACCATTGGATGGAGGATCCTAAGGATGTGCAGGCTGAAGGATTCAGGAAACAAATGAGGCTTGCAGAAGATGTAGATAAGCCAGTTGTAATCCATACAAGGGAGGCGTTAAAGGATACTCTTGATATTTTATCGGAGTTTCCAAATGTAGGAGGAATCCTCCACTGCTACCCAGGTTCCTATGAATCTGCAAAACCTTTTCTGGACAGATATTATGTAGGTATAGGAGGAACGGTAACCTTTAAGAATAACAAAAAAACAAAGGAACTGGTAAAGGACATTTCTCTGGATAAAATTGTGGTTGAGACAGACAGTCCATATTTGACTCCCGTTCCATACAGGGGAAAACGGAATGAACCTGTCTATACAGAATATGTGGTGGAGGAAATAGCCAGGATAAAGGAAATACCGATGGAGGAAGTTATAAGAATCACTACTGAAAATGCCAAAAGAATATATAGAATAAAAGTATAGAAGACAGCAGTATATGGAGGGAGTATACGGAATGGAAATATACGGAATAGGAACGGATATAATTGAAATAGAGAGAATAAGGGAGGCTATCCACAGGACTGCTTCTTTTAAGAAGAAGGTGTATACCCAAAAGGAAATAGAATATATAGAAACGAAAAAGAACCCCTATGCCAGCTATGCAGGTAGATTTGCGGCAAAGGAAGCAGTATCGAAGGCTTTAGGTACAGGGATAAGAGGCTTTTCATTAAGTGATGTGGAAATAGTAAATGATGTACTTGGAAAACCTGTGGTAAATCTCTACAATGTCCTAAAGGAAGTGGCAGAAGGAATGAAAATACAGATAAGCATATCCCATAGTAGGGAATATGCTGTTTCCACAGTCATAATCTATAAGGAAGGGAGAAAGAGGGATGAAGATATGGATAAGAAAGATTAAGATTACCCAGAACAGATTGTCTGTAATATTGTTTATATCGGTTTTTCTTATCATGTCAGGTAGTCTCTCCCTTTCAGCAGAAAAGGTAAAGATAGAGTACTTTGGAAGGGATGACTGTAAAAACTGTATAAATTTGAAGGAATTTTTAGGGAAAATTGCCAAAGAAAGAGATGACCTTGAAGTGGTGGAATATGAAATAGATAAAAATAATGAAGCAAAAGGTCTTTTTGATGAAGTAACTGAAAAACTGAAATTAGTTAAGGGAACTCCTATAATCTATGTAAATGAGCGTGTGATACAGGGGTATAATACAGCAGATACCACAGGACAGGAGCTGATAAAGGAAATTAATGGAGGTTTGGAAAAAGGGAAAAATGGGCAAAAGATTCCTACATTGATGGAGTTTGTTGAAAATGGAAATTTCAGTAACGTAGCAAAAGATGGAGCCATCTGTGAAATTAACGGGGTATGTGAAATTCCTGGAGGAATTGACAAGGATAAGCAGGTTATTGTAAATATCCCCTTCATAAACAAACCTGTAGATTTGACAAATTATTCCCTTCCTTTAATGTCTGTTGTGCTTGGAACAATAGACGGTTTTAATCCTTGTGCCATGTGGGTACTTGTATTGTTTTTAACAGCTCTTATTGCAGTTGGGAATAAGGTGAAAATGTTTAGGGTGGCAGGGCTTTTCATTCTTGCAGAAGCTGTAATGTATTATCTTATACTGACAGCATGGCTTTATACTTGGGATTTTGTAGGTCTTGATAAGTGGATTACTCCTATTGTCGGTGTTGTGGCAGTTGTTGGAGGAATATTTTTTATACGAAACTATTTGAAAAAAGGGGATACTTTAGAGTGTGAAGTTACAGATTTCAAAAAAAGGGCTGAAATTTCACAAAAAATAAAAGATATTGCCAATAAACCTTTTACTTTACTTACTGCTATTGGAATAATAGGATTGTCACTGTCTGTAAATGTAATAGAATTTGCATGTTCTGTGGGTATACCTCAAACATTCACAAAAATACTTCAGATAAATAATATTTCCTTTATACAGAGACAGATTTATACAGTTGTATATATATTAGGGTACATGATTGATGATTTTATTGTATTTGGACTGGCATTACTAAGTGTAAATAAACTTCATCTTACAACAAAATATTCAAAATGGATGAATCTTTTTGGAGGAATATTAATGATAATACTTGGTTTAATAATGATATTTAAACCGAGCTGGCTAGTATTGTAAAGTTTTGAAAAGGTCAAAAAATGAAAGAAAAGATTATTGAGTGAAATTAATAATCTTTTTGTTATTTAAATTATAATTTTTTAGTAGTTTTAAAAAGATATAATTTTGAAGAGAGTAAAAAAAAGTACCCCGAAATTTTATTTACGACTAAAATTTCGCTTAACAGGAGAAATTTAATATCGTTAGCAAAAAATAAAAATTAAACCAGTTTTTCTATTTATTTATGAAAACAAAAAAATCAGAAGGAGAGGATAAAATGCCTTTAAAATTAAAGAATACCTATTATGAAAAATTACCTGGCAGCTTTTATTCAAGAATAGATATTAAGGGGACAAAAGCAC
This sequence comes from Leptotrichia sp., assembly GCA_041815005.1. GTDB lineage: Bacteria > Fusobacteriota > Fusobacteriia > Fusobacteriales > Leptotrichiaceae > Leptotrichia_A. The sequence continues at coordinate 24,940 of JBGXYD010000063.1, forward strand.
CTGAGCTTTTAATTTTTAATGGAAAATTGGCAAAAGAGCTCGGTTTTAATGAAGAGGAAATATCTGTTATGGAGAAGGAGGGGAGTCATCTATTTTCTGGAAATAAATCCATCAAAGATTCAGTTCCCATTGCTCAGGCATATGCAGGACATCAGTTTGGACATTTTACCATGCTGGGGGACGGAAGGGCTGTACTTCTAGGAGAAAAGGAGACAAAGGATGGAAATCTTTATGATATACATCTTAAAGGGGCAGGTGTAACTCCATATTCTAGACGAGGAGACGGTAAAGCAGTATTGACTCCAATGTTACGGGAATATATTATAAGTGAAGGCATGTATTATCTTGGAATCCCCACAACTAGAAGTCTCGCTATAATAAAAACAGGGGAAAAGGTTCTTAGGGAATCTGAAAAGGAAGGGGCAATTTTGGTGCGAATAGCGAAAAGCCATATAAGGGTGGGAACCTTTCAGTTTGTTGCAGAATTTGGAAGTTATGAGGACTTAAAAAAACTGGCAGACTATACTATTGATAGACTTTTTCCACATATAGTAGATATGGAGGAATGGCAATCCAACAGGAGGTATCTACTTCTTGTGAGGGAGGTAGTGAAAGGACAGGCTAATCTCATAGCCCAGTGGAGCTTAACAGGATTTGTACACGGAGTGATGAATACAGATAATATGTCTATTTCAGGAGAAACGTTAGACTATGGACCTTGTGCCTTTATGGATATATATTATCCTGATACGGTTTTTAGTTCTATAGACATTTATGGAAGATACTCTTATGGAAATCAGCCCTATATGGGATTGTGGAATTTAACGGTATTTTCTGAAAGTATTTATCCCCTCTTTGATTATATCTTTAATGAAGCCAGCAGTATGGATATAACAGGAGAAGAGGCACAAATACTCCTTCAGCATGAATTATTAGAATATAATAATTTATATAGGAAATATTGGGTTTCTGGAATGGGTAAAAAATTAGGGCTGGCTAAAGTAGCAGAAAAGGATGAATTACTATTTAAGGAGCTACTGGAAATTATGAAAAAATACAAGGCTGACTATACAAATACATTTGTAGCTTTGACAGAGGATAGATTTCCTATGGAAGACAATGTAAACGGATCTCTCTATAGTAGCCTAGAATTTCAGAAGTGGAAAGAAAAATGGAAGAAAAGACTTACAGAAGAAGGGAGATGCAGCGATGAAATAAAAAATAATATGAGAACACATAATCCCTTTGTAATACCGAGAAATCATATTGTTGATGAAGTTCTGGAAGAAGCAGAAAAAGGTAATTTAGCTCCTATGGAAAATCTTCTTGAGATACTGTCTCATCCATATGACCATAAAGTTAAAATTCCTGAAAAATATAAGATTCCCAAAATAACGAAGATACCTTATACGACTTACTGCGGTACATGATTATAAATTCTTACTCCATCTGATGTACTGGTAAGTACAGAATTTTTACTTTATAGGATTTTCTGCGATATGGATTGTAAACTTATCGAAAATAATACAGTACATTCAAAATAGATTGTCATATTTTAACTCTTGACGGAGATGACAATATAAAAGATAACCTCATTTATTCTGTCTTATGTAGCACCAAAAGTTTACATAAAGATGACATAAATTTAGACAGTTTAAGCTATTCAAGGTTACTGAAAACAGTTCCTATATTATCGTGTATCACAAGATCCGCCATTTTGTCCTGTGGAGTTTCAGACTTATTAATAAGGATTAGATTGGTTCCCCTGAAATACTGTATTAATGACGCGGCAGGATAAACTATGAGAGAAGTCCCGCCTATAATAAGGGTGTCAGCCTTTGATAGTTCAAGAAAAGCTTTGTTAAAGACATTGCTATCAAGGGGCTCTTCATAAAGAACTACATCAGGTTTTACTATTGATCCGCACGAAGGGCAATAAGGGACAAAGGAGTCCCCTTCATCACATAATTGCAGGAAAGATTCCAGATTGTATTTCTTACAGCATCCTGTACATGTATTGCTGTCTACAGAGCCGTGCAGCTTTAATACACTCCTGCTTCCTGCCTCTTCATGAAGGCAGTCAATATTTTGGGTAATAATAGCGGACAATTTTCCTGTTTTTTCCAGCTTTGCCAAGTAATAATGGGCAAAATTTGGTCTTGCTTCAGTATAGATTAATTTATTTCTGTAGAAATTATAAAATTCTTCAGGATATCTAGTATACATGGAATGGGATACAAGCTCCTCGGGAGAAAAATGACGGTTCAATTTCATATTGAATATTCCATCTGAACTTCTAAAATCAGGAATTCCCGATTCAGTGGAAACCCCCGCTCCTCCAAAGAACACAATCCTTTTACTTTTATCCAGTATTTCCTTAAGTTTTTTAAGTTTATCCTTATCAGATCCGACATGGTTTTCACCATTTAAATTTTTAGTCATATAAAACCTCTTTTCTGTATGGTCTATTAAAAGGAACAACACTTAAAGAAAAAAAGAAAGTTTACTCTTTTTTATACGTCTATTCCATATCATTTTATATTGAAATCATATTTTTTAATAAAGGAAAGTAGAGCCTTACATCCTTTTCTGACATCATCATAAGTAGTATCAAAATCTCCTGTATAATAGGGATCTTCAATGTTACGGTATTCCCCTGCAAATTCAAGGAGACGCTGAATCCTGGCTTCTGATCTTTGATGTATAAATTTTTCAATATCACGGATATTATTTTCGTCCATTCCAATAATATAGTCAAAAACAAAATCATCATCATTAAGTACACGTGAATACATTCCCTCAGTAGTTATTCCTTCCTGTTCAAGACGTTTTCTCGTACCCCTATGGACAGGATTGCCATGCTCCCACGAGCTTGTCGCAGCGGAATCTATATAAATCTGTCCACTTAGCCCTTCGTCTGCAACCATTTTTCTAAACACTGCTTCAGCCATTGGAGAGCGACATATATTTCCTAAACACACAAATAATACTTGAATCATATTTTTACTTCCTTTCTCTTTAAAATAAAAAATTTCAAATTAGTTTTTTATTGTTTTTTAAATACATAGTTAACAGTATTTTTTACACAATTCTTTAAATAATACAAACATACTTTAAAAATTGCAAAATATTCATATTGCCTTATTATTTTCATTATACTATATAGAAAAACAAATTTCCAGTTTTTAAGATGTATTATCTACATTTTAGAATATCTAATTTTATTATTTGTATCTTTAAAGTTTTTTCAAATATTGTAATGGTATTTTTAGGGAAAGAACAAGTTTTAGGAGGATGAATAATGAAAATAAAAATAATATTAGTTTCAATAGTAATGTTTATAATAGGAAGTATCAGCTATTCAGCTGCTGTTAAAATTAACCTTAAGAAGCAGCTTGTAGGAACATCATGGAATCTTGTAAGCATTTCCGGAGAGGACGTTTCCTATGCGGATATCACATTGAGCATAGAAAAGAAAAAGATAAATGGATTTTCAGGAGTGAATAACTATTTTGGAAATTACAGGATAACAGGAAATAAAATTTCTATATCGAAGCTTGGAATGACTGAGATGGCAGGAGATGAAGAGTTGATGGATATCGAACAGGAATACGCTGATATCCTTGAAAATGTTAAACAGGTAAGCCTTAAGCAGGATAGGTTGACTTTAACTACAGGAGATGAGGAGTATCTGGAATTTATCCTAAGTGACGATAACATAATGTATTAGAGAGGGGCATAGTATGGTTAATATATTGTAACTGTACTCGTTAATTTTAACTATGCCCCTATATATCTTCTTCCATATTTTCCACAAGATGTCTCCAGTAATATTTAGGCAGGTTGCCTTGCTGGAGCTTTTTGTTTTTGCGTTCCCTGATGGAAATACTTCTATGAAATGTATTCCATAGGGTACTGTACTCTTTTTCTTCATTACTCCATTCAGCTTTGACATCGTCCATAAAAAACAGCTCAAAATTTTTTAAATTATAATAGGCCAGCATTCCTCTTTTTTTGTCAAATATAGCAAATTTTTCCGTTTTCAGCCTTTCCTTAAAATGGGAAAGTAGAATAGGAAGGACATTATTCTTAGGTTCTATAGTGGAAAAAAGGGTACCGTCTGTCATTTCACGGAACCTGACAAGTCCAAGATATCTATGCCTTTCAGTGAGGACCTGCTTTATTGCCCTTTTCATAAGAAAGGCATATTCATCCATAGAATCAAGGACTCCTTCCCCGAGTGTCATAGCCTTGTAGACGGTATGGACAATGGCAGTATCCTTATCCTTATTACATGAAAGAAAACATATTTTTATGTCATGGAAAAATCGCATGGATACATTTTCACAGATGGATTTTTCCACTTTTCTAGCCTTTTCATATTCTGTTGAAATATAAATAGTACCTGTTTCAGTAAAGCCTAAAGTGAATTGCGGTGTTGTTACGGAAACTTTCTTCAGGTTCTGCCTGTTTTTATAAGCTTTGAAAATTACCGTGAGAAGCCCGTCAAAGCTTCCGTCATAATAATAAGTATACATTTTGGTCTCCCTTTTATATGTATAGTAGCAAATTAAAATATTTCATTGTTTCAGTAGGAATTTTTCTGTAAGTCAAAAAGCTTCATCTGATATATTGAGGGTCTTTCACCCTCGATAAGAAGATTCCGTATATAATTGGGATTTTCTTTTTTGAAGCCGTAGTATTCACCGTTTACAGTAATGAAATATTTTGCACGTTTTAGTACAATCCCTAACTTTTTAAGGTGTTCGTACCTTAATATATTATATTTCCTAGCCTTTACTATCTTCAGTGCAGAAGTAACCCCGATTCCAGGAATCCTTATAAGGTCATTGTAGGAGGCTCTGTTGATTTCCATAGGGAAATGATGCCAGTTACGTATAGCCCAATTTGTCTTTGGATCAAGGAGGGGATCAAAGAAAGGATTATCCTTACTCAGTATTTCATCCGCCTTAAACTTATAATAACGAAGTAGCCAGTCTGCCTGATATAGGCGATGTTCCCTAAGCATGGAGGTGGCTCCTATATCTGCCAGTATACCAGTCCTGTTTACAGGAACATAGGCAGAGTAGTATACACGTTTCAGCTGGAAATTTTTATACAGGCTTTCACTCTTATTTATAATGGTGTAGTCACTTTCTCCGCTGGCACCTATAATCATCTGGGTAGTCTGTCCTGCAGGAATATAGGAAGGGGTACTTTTTATGACTTTTCTATCTTCAATGGTTTGTATCTGTTTTCTGCGAATAAGTCCCATTGATGTGGAAATATCCAGAGGTTTCTTTTCAGGAGCAAGAAGTTTTAGGGCGGCATTATCCGCCAGCTCAATATTCACTGATACTCTGTCTACGTATAGCCCAAGTTCATCTATTAGTTCTCTACTGGCCCCCGGTATTACCTTCATATGGATATAGCCGTTAAAATTTTCCTGAATACGAAGTTTTTTTGCGATTTCCAACATGCGTTCCATTGTATAATCAGGACTTTTTATAATTCCCGAGCTTAGAAACAACCCTTCTATGTAGTTCCGCCTATAAAAGTTTATTGTAAGCCTTACAATCTCATCAGGAGAAAGGATAGCCCTCTCAATATCATTATTTTTACGGTTGATACAGTATTCGCAGTTATATATACAGTAGTTTGTCATGAGTATCTTTAAGAGGGAGATGCATCTCCCGTCAGCTGACCACGAATGGCATATGCCGCTAAAAGCAGCATTTCCCAGCCCATTAGCTGTATTTTTCCTCTTGCTTCCACTGGATGAGCAGGATACGTCATATTTTGCAGCATCACTTAATATTCTTAGTTTTTCTTCTATAGGGCTGTTCATGGTGGACTCCTTTCGTATTTTTATTTAATAGCACTATCTTCTTTGTTAAAAATAGTAATCAGTATTCAAAGTCTTCTGTATTTTCAGCTATCTCAATATATTCAGGAATAGATCCTTCACAATAGCTGAATATATTTCAATACTGTTGTATAAAGTTTTAAGATAGATATTCCTGTATTCTTCGTTTTTCTGTATTTTCCTGATTTCGCATTCCCATATTATAATTACGTTTACTCCCATGTTAAAAAGTTCTTCATATATGCTTATATCTCTTTCTGAGTTCCTTTTAAATTTCTGTTTCTAGAATTCAGAAGTTGCTATTTTGCAGCCTTTATGGCGATGCCAGAAACATCCGTTTACAAAAATAGCTGTCTGGTATTTTGAAATGTATATGTCAGGGGCTCCTGGAAGTTCCTTGTGGTTTGCCCTGTAACGGTATCCTGCCTTATAAAGGAGTTTACGTATATATTCAGGTTTTGTATTTTTAGACTTTATCCTTGCCATATTCTGGCTTCTTGTGAGGGGAAGACCCTTTTTTTTCATGACAGCACCCCTTTATTAAATATAGGAAATTGATATTATTATATTCTAAGCATATCATAAATAGGACGGTTCTGTAAAGGAGGATGTGAGTCTGGGGGGAGTAGAATATTTTGGGGCAATAAAAAAGACAGGAGGAATTTAAGAAAAAGTACTTACAAAAAAGAAGAGCACCTTTACAATAAAGTTAGCAAACTAAAGAAAAGGATTCTCTTCATGAATATAATAACAGCTATGTTGTAAAATAATAAATTTAAATATAGATTTAGAGGGTTGTTTCTAAAGTAATAATCTGTATACAAAGTAATATATTAAAAACTTTTATTTAATTAGGCTCTATGTCAAGTGTGGGGGGTGAAAAAGAAATAAAAAGATAGCATAGATAACAAATTCGTAGTATTATGTTTTGGACAAAAAACAACTAAGAAAGGAATTTGTATCTGTGCAGAATAATTTTAGCACATTCAGACCCGAAATAAAAGATGTAAAAATTAAAAAAGGGTGTATTGTATAATGAAGTGCAACACTTGAAAAAAGATAAAAAACATGGTAAGAATTAAATTCTAAATAATCTATCACAAAAACTTAGAAAGGATTCTTACCATGTCACATAATAATACCATAAAATTGAAAAAAAGTCA
>JBGXYD010000064.1:0-6392 GCA_041815005.1 Leptotrichia sp.
AACTTTCATAATGTTTTCCATAAATTCCACCTCTTTCTTCAAATTAAATTTTTCCTGGTTGAAATGATAAGTTATCTTTCTATGTAATCATTATATAATTAAATAAATTTATTGTCAACCATAAATTATATTAATGTTTAAAAAGAAGAAAAACTTGAATTTTCCCTAAAAATGTTGTCAAAAGTATTTTTTTATTTGGATATCAAAATAAAAAAAAAATAAAAATAATGAATTTTACTAGTATAAAAAAAATAATGTATAATATAACCATGTAAAAATATTAGGAAATCTTATAAAAGATACTTCTAAATATTATTGAATTTGAATCTTAGGAGGTAGAAATGCAGGAAAAGAGCAATATGACATATGCTCAGAAGCAGCTATATGAAAGGTCATTATACGAACCTTATTTTGAAAAAGATAACTGTGGAATGGGATTTATTGCAAGTATAAAAAATGAAAAGTCAAATAAAATAGTACAGCAGGGGATAAAGGTTCTTGTAGGACTGGAGCACAGAGGAGCAGAGGGGTATGATGAAGATACTGGAGATGGAGCAGGACTGCTTTTTGAAATTCCTCATGAATTTTTTAATGAAGTAGTAAAAAATCTTCCTAAAAGAGGAGATTATGGAGTAGCTAATATATTTTTTCCTACAGTGGAAAAGGAGTACAGAAAGATAAAGGAAGTAATAGAGGAAGAAATAGAAAAATCTAAGGATAAATTTCTTTGCTGGCGTGAAGTTCCGGTCAATCTCGAAGCTGTAGGAGTTCAGGCAAGAGCTTCACTTCCTAAAATAATACAGCTATTTATTGAAAGAGAGAAATCTTCGGGAGAAGATTTTGAAAGAAATCTGTATATATTAAGAAGAAAAATAGAAAACAGGATTAAAAGATTAGATGATTCAGAAAACAAGTTCTATATTACTAAGTTGTCTTCAAAGACTATAGTATATAAGGGGCTGGTTAAGCCTGAGCAGATAGATAAATTTTATACTGATTTAGTTTCTGAGAAGATTTTTACCTCTTACTGTCTTGTACATCAGAGATTTAGTACAAATACTTTTCCTTCATGGAAGCTTGCCCATCCCTTCAGGTTTATTGCACACAATGGAGAGATCAATACTGTAAAAGGGAATATCAACTGGATGAATGCAAGAGAAGCAGTCCTGTCATCTCCAAATTTTGAAGATATAAGGGAGTTATTTCCGATAAATGATTCTGAATGGTCAGATTCAGCCAATCTGGATGCTGTACTGGAATTGCTGCTATTTTCAGGAAAGACATTAATAGAGGCAATATCAATATTGGTTCCTGCAGCTTGGGAAAAGGATACTGAAATTTCAGAAAATTTGAAAAATTTCTATGATTATTATTCTGGACTCATGGAACCATGGGATGGACCTGCGGGGATGATTATGACAGACGCAAGATATCTGATTGCGAAGTTAGACAGGAATGGATTAAGACCATTGAGATATGTAATAACTGATGATGACCATATACTGATAGGCTCGGAAGTAGGGACTCTTCCAGTGAATCCTGAATCAGTAGCTGAGAGTGGAAGAGTCAGTCCAGGGAAAGTACTGATGATAGATCTGGAGGAAAAAAAGCTTTTTACAGAAAAAGAAGTTGAAGACCATATGCTGAATGGTCATGACTATAAGGAACTGATTCGTGACAAGAAGAATATTTTGCAACTTATGGAGCAATATGAATATAATAAAAGGGAAAGAACATTGGAGGAAATAGAAAGGCAGCTAAAGTTATTCGGATATTCAAGAGAGGATCTTAGTATATTGATTTCACCTATGGCAAAGACAGGGATAGAGCCTATAGGTTCAATGGGAAATGATACAGCTCTTTCCATATTTTCAGAAAGACCCAAGTTACTCTACAGCTATTTTAAACAGCTATTTGCACAAGTAACAAATCCTCCTATAGATCCTATCAGGGAATCAGCAGTAATGTCCCTCAGGACACAGCTTTTCAGTAAAGCTAATATACTGGAACTAGGTAGAGGGAATGGAGATACTCTTGTGCTGGATTCCCCCATATTGGACAGCAGGACAATGGATTTTATTAAAGGATATGAAAAGAATGGTAAGAAGCCATTGACTTTGGATATTACCTTTAAAGAGGATGAAGGTCTGGACAGCAGGATGGATGAATTGTTTAGGGAAGCGGAAAAGGCTGTTGATAATGGAATAAAGGTAATTATATTATCAGACAGGAATGCAGATATAGGGAAAATTCCTATTCCGTCATTACTGGCAGTGGGAGGACTACATCACCATCTTATAAGAAAGAGTAAAAGGAGTGAAGTAGATATAATTCTAGAAACGGGTGAAGCTAGAGAGGTTATGCATTTTGCCTTACTGATAGGGTATGGGGCATTGGCAATAAATCCTTATCTTGCCCTTGATTCAATAGGATATATGGCAGAAAAAAACCTGTATATTGAGTCCTCCTACAGTAGAGAAATTGAAAAGCTGCAGAAAAATTATATAAAGTCCATAGACAAGTCATTACTTAAGACAATGGCTAAAATGGGGATATCCACCATAGGAAGTTATAGAGGTGCCCAGATATTTGAAGCTGTGGGACTTTCATCTGAACTGACAGATAAATATTTTAAAGGTACTGTTTCAAGGATAGAAGGACTGACTATAGGACAGCTAGAAAGGGAAATAAGGGACAGCTATGCAACAGGAGCAGAACTGATAGAACTGAAGCTACCATACTTCATGGTAGATGGAGAATATTCATGGAAAGGAGAGGGGGTAAACAGGTTACTTACTCCGGAAGCAGTAGGAAAAGTACAGGATGCAGCCAACAGGAATGATTACAAAACATATAAGGAATTTGCTGAAATAGTGAATAATCAAAGTAAAGGGATACTTACAATTAGAGGAATGATGAAAATAAAAAGGGGAAATATTATACCTCTGGAAGAAGTGGAACCAGCCAGTGAAATAATGAAAAGATTTGTTACAGGGGCCATGTCCTACGGATCTATTTCAAAGGAAGCCCATGAGGCATTGGCTATGGCAATGAATGAAATTGGAGGTAAATCCAATTCTGGAGAAGGGGGAGAAAATCCTGAAAGATTTAAGGATAACCGAAGAAGTGCCACAAAACAGATAGCATCAGGGAGATTCGGAGTTACAACAGATTATCTTGTAAATGCTGATGAACTTCAGATAAAAATGGCACAGGGGGCAAAGCCCGGTGAAGGAGGGCAGCTTCCTGGATATAAGGTGGACAGGGAAATTGGAGCAACAAGACATACTACCCCTGGAATAGAACTTATTTCTCCACCTCCCCATCATGATATATATTCTATTGAGGATCTTGCCCAGCTCATATATGATCTTAAGAATGTAAATGAAAAGGCTAGGATAAGTGTAAAACTTGTTTCAGAAGCAGGGGTTGGAGTAGTAGCTTCAGGGGTTGCCAAGGCAAAATCAGAAATGATTCTTATATCTGGGCATGACGGCGGGACAGGAGCATCCCCCCTCTCATCAATAAAGCATACAGGACTTCCTTGGGAACTGGGGCTTTCTGAAGCTCATCAGATATTAAAGGAGCATAAACTGAGAGACAGAGTAAGGCTTCAAGTCGATGGGAAACTGAAAACAGGAAGAGACATAATAATAGGAGCTATATTAGGGGCTGAAGAGTTTGGATTTGCAACAATGCCACTAGTAATACTGGGATGTGTCATGATGAGGAAATGTCATACTAACATGTGCCCTGTGGGAATAGCTACCCAGTCTGAAGAATTGAGGAAAAAATTTGTAGGTAAATATAAGGATGTAATTACATATTTTAAGTTTATTTCTGAAGAAGCAAGGGAAATAATGGCTGAAATGGGAGTAAGAAGACTGGATGAAATTATAGGAAGGACAGATTTACTGGAAATACATAAAGATATTAATCTGGAAAAGGCTAAAAATATAGACTTGTCTAAAATATTATACAGAAGTCCAGGAAATGAAAGTCCAGATATTAATAAGATAAAACAGAACTTTAAGATGGAAAGTATATTGGATAGGGAACTGATATCTGAAGCTGCAGCTACCTTGGAAAGAGGAGAGAAAACGGTAATTAATAAGAAAATAGAAAATTATAACAGGAGTCTGGGAGCCATGTTAAGCGGAGAAGTTGCCAGAAAATTTGGAGGATATGCACTGGAAGACGATACTATAACTTTAAATCTTGAAGGAATTGGAGGTCAAAGTTTTGGAGTGTTCGGCACAAAAGGAATAACATATAACTTGATAGGACAGTCCAATGACTATATTGGGAAAGGTCTGTTTGGTGCCAAGATAATCATCAGGAAACCGGAAGTATCCAGATACGATTCCCAGAAGAATGTCATAGGTGGAAATGCGGTCTTATATGGTGCAATAAAAGGGCAGCTATATCTAAATGGAACAGCCGGAGAAAGATTCTGTGTCAGAAATTCAGGAGCAGTGGCAGTCGCTGAAGGAGTAGGAGATCATGGATGTGAATATATGACAGGAGGAAGAGCTGTTATCTTAGGAGAAACTGGTAAGAATTTTGCTGCAGGAATGAGTGGAGGTATTGCCTATGTATATGATGAGAACAACAGATTTGAATCTAGAATGAATAAGGAAATAGCAGAATTATTCCCATTGACTGAAGGGTATGAAGATGATTTGAAAAAACATATAGAGAATCATTATAGATATACAGGAAGTGTCATAGCGGAAAGAATACTGAAGGACTGGAGTAATGAAAAAATGAAATTTAAAATGGTAATAGCACCTGAATATAGAAAATTACTGGAGAGAGGGGAGGCAGTCTAATGGGAAAAACAGGAGGATTCCTGGAAACGGGAAGAACTGAAAAGAAGATAAGAACGATAGAGGAAAGAATAGAAGACTTTAAGGAAATAGACATCCGTCAGAAGGACAGTTATGTGCAATCACAGGCTGCAAGATGTATGTCCTGTGGGATTCCATTCTGTCATGCGGCATGTCCTGTGGGAAATAACTGTCCTGAATGGGAAGATCTTGTATATAAGGGAGAATGGAAAGAGGCTTTGAATCTTCTTCAGGCGACTAACCCTTTTCCAGAATTCACAGGGAAGGTATGTCCAGCACCATGTGAAGGGAGCTGCACCCTTGGATTAAATGATAAACCTGTTACTATAAAGAATATAGAACTTGCAATAGCTGAAAAGGGATGGGAAAAGGGATGGATAGTACCAAAAATTCCTGAAAAAAGATATAATAGAAAGGTAGCTGTAATAGGTAGCGGACCTGCTGGACTTTCCACAGCCCTATATCTGAACAGGTATGGATATGATGTAACTGTATATGAAAGGGATGAAAAGGCTGGAGGACTGCTTTCCTTTGGAATACCTGACTTTAAGATAGATAAGTCAATGATTGGAAGAAGAGTCAGACAGATGGAGTCTGAAGGAGTAAAATTTGTATTCGGTGTGGAAGCAGGGAAAGACATAAAGGTACAAGAGCTGGAAGAGGTATACGATGCAATAGTACTGGCATGTGGCTCAAAAAAGCCAAGGGATCTGAATATAGAGGGAAGAGATGCCGAAGGTGTACACTTCGCGATGGATTTTTTGACACAGCAGAACAGGAAGAATAATAATATCCCCCTATACGACAGTGAGATTATTACAACAGGAAAGAATATCCTTGTAATAGGAGGAGGAGATACAGGGGCTGACTGTGTTGGAACTTCTGTAAGACAGGGAGCTGCAAGTGTAATACAAGTGGAAATTATGGACAGACCTTCAGAAACTAGGACTTATACTAATCCATGGCCACAGTACCCGTTAATATTGAAGACATCAACTTCCCATAAGGAGGCAGAATATAAGTATGGAAAAGATCCAAGGGAATGGAATGTAATAACAAAGGAATTTACAAAGGATGAAAATGAGAAGCTGACAGGAGTCAGAATCGCGAAAGTAGAAAGTTATACAGATGAAGATGGAAGACTTGGTTTCAAAGAACTTGAAGGAACTGAAGAAATAATAAAGGTGGATTTGATATTTCTTGCTATAGGGTTTGTCCATCCCTATCATGAGGGAATTTTACATGATTCTGGAGTGAAACTGGATTCCAGAGGAAATGTAGCTGCTTCAATGTCTGATTATAGTACAAGCAGAGATAAATATTTTGCAGCAGGAGATGTGAGAAGGGGACAGTCGCTCGTAGTCTGGGCTATAAGGGAAGGAAGAGATGTGGCAGTTTCAGTACATAAATATCTAAAGAAAAAAAGTAATATGTCCATTTGATAGATTTGTAATTATAACAATTTGAAAAAAGAGGCATAACGAATTTTTTAGGCAGTAGATTAATAATCTGAAAGATAAAGTATAGATAAATTGTAGTGCT
>JBGXYD010000065.1:0-43189 GCA_041815005.1 Leptotrichia sp.
CTCCATCCAATGCAAAACTTCGTTGAGTATTATTTAATGTTGCAATTATACTTTGATTTTTTAATTTAGAAAAAACTACTATTGGAGCTTCTTCAAAATATTTTTTTATATACTTTAATATTTTGGGATTATCCGCATAAATTTCTTCTAAATAAAAAGCAAGTAAATTTATTGAATCTGAAAGTTCTTTTTTCTTTACATCTATTAAGAATATAGTAAATTTGCTGGAAAAATTAACTAATTGCAGACATTTTCTTCTATCAAAGTAAAACACTTTCACACCCCACTCAAATATTTCTTTTCCTTCTTCATTTTCCCTAACAGCTATTAACATTTCTCTTATTTTCTTATCTTCAAATTCTTCTGGCATTGGTATGTCATATTTTTTTACAGTTTCTTTTGTTGCATATAAAATCATTGTTTTCTCACTTTCTTTATCCAAAAATTTATCCCGATTCTTCATCAAATCCATTGTCAATCTACCGTTCCTAAGCTAATTCCAGCGTATATTCAAAATACCCGTCATATATTTTTTATACAAACTATCAATATTTCTCAGTACTTTCCTTCCATTCTGAATGATTTTTCCAAAATTTTCCATTACACATCTCCTGTAACTTATTTTAATTTTTTCTCAGCTCAAACACCACAATCTCAGGCTTTGCAAAAAACCTGATAAACATCTCGAATGCTCCTCCACCAACTCCTGAAGTAGTATAAATCTTGTGTCCGTTTGATTCTTTCATTCCATAGGCATATTTTTTATGTTTTACTTCTGCATGAAGGATGTATCCAAAAAATGTTATCTGTCCCCCATGTGTATGCCCTGATAGTGTAATATCAGCTTTTTCTTTTTCTGTATCTGTCATTTCCTCAAAATAATCTGGATTATGATTTAACAAAATTGCAAAATCCTCTTTATTTATTCCATTCAAAGCCTTTTCTGCATCAGGTTTTCCCTTTCTATAATCATCTACTCCGGCAATAAAAATCTTTTTATTCCCTATTTTTATATCAGAATTTTCATTTACCAGAAGTTTATATCCGAGTTCCCTTAATTTCTGAGAATTTCTTTTTACATCATTGTAGTCGTGGTTTCCTAAAACAGCATAAGTTCCGTATCTAGGAATTTCCATTCCTTTCAAATCATTATAAAATCTGTCTATTTTCCCAGTCCAGTTTGTATAATCTCCACCAACCAGTATAATATCCTTTTCCTGTGAATTTACTAAATTTATAATCCTGTCCATCTGCCTTTTATTATATCTTCCCCAGGTATCAAGCTGAAAATCTGCAAGAAACAGTATCTTCTTTCCGTTAAATTCTTCAGGAATATCTTTAGATTCTATCGTTATATTTCTCACCTGAATTTGGGTATATTCATAATGGGAATATATTAAAAATATTGCAATTAAAATAAAAAGACTAAAAAGAATTTTAAAAAACGGATGCATCTTCATCAACTTTTCTATCATTTCATCTCCCCTATTTTAGCCAAATATATATTAATGTCATAAAAACTGTAACTGTAAAAAATCCGAATACTCTCCAATATCTGTAATACAAGGCTTCGCATAAAGCATATAAATTTAAAAAAATTAATGCTAAAAAAAGTAGGTATTCCCTCTCTTTAAAAAGAGAAATTATTCCTGCCGTAAAAAACAGGCAACCGATTAAAAACATTAGTATTACCTTTAGTCTAAGCTGAAAAACAGTAGTCCCTTTGGGTAACTCCCTATGTTGTAGTTTGGCTTTCATAATTTTATCTTTTCCAAAAAGATAATAACCATTTGTAATTATTTCTATTAAGCCAAAAATTATCATTATAATTTTAAATATAGACATTTTTCTCGCCTTTCCTACTTACTCACAAATTTTTTCACTTTTTCAAGAAACTGTTCCCTGTCTTCAGCTTTCCCTTTTGCCCTCAAGCTGTAATGAATCCATTTTGTCTGCTTTATTCCAATACCGCCAAGATTTGCTTTTTTCATCGTTAACCCAAATCCCGTTATATTCAATAGAAATTTAGGAGCTTCAGCCGTTGTAATCATTTTTGCTGTCTTTATGTTATTCAGAAGTCCTTTTATTCCATATTTTGAACTTTCATATGCAAAATTTTTCAGCATTACCTTATCCAAAAAACCTTTTATCGAAGCAGGCATTGACATCCACCAGATTGGAAATATCAATGTGAGTTCATCAGTCTTTTTCAATATTTCCTGATATTTTTCAACTAGTGGATCTGTACTTTTCCCCTGGGAATACAGTGCCAGTTCCTCTTCAGTCATTACAGGATTAAATCCATCTTTATTTAAATCTATAACCGTATATTCTTCTTTCATCTCATCATATCTTCCCGTTACACTGTCTAAAATTGCCTTGTTAAAGCTTCCATGCCATGGATGTGCAAAAATTATTGTTTTCATTTTAAATTCCTCTTTTCTACTTTTCATAATTTATAAAAATTAGTATTAGATTGATTTGAGTTTTCTTAATTTTATTCTTTTCAAAAAATTTTAGTCCATTGAAAAAATGAAAAAATATTGTTAAATCATTCTAATATTAAATTTTTTACATTTTTAAATTTTCTTTAAAGTAAATACAACTATTTCAGGTTTTGCAAAAAACCTAATAAACATCTCAAGTGCAGTTCCACCCACTCCAGATGTTATATAGAGCTTATGCCCTCCATAATTTTTCATTCCATAACCATACTTTTCCTTATTTTCTATTGCAGAAACCACAATTTTCCCAAACAACGTAACCTGCCCGCCGTGAGTATGCCCTGCCAGAATTATGTCCGACCGTTTTTTCCCTATTTCTGTCATTTCTTCAAAATATTCAGGATTGTGTGTCAAAAGGACTGCAAAATCTTCATTTCTTACATCTTCCAGTGCCTTTTCCGCATCAGGACTCCCTTTCCATAGATCTTCAACCCCAGCAATATATATACTTCCATTTCCAATTGAAATTTTTGCCTTTTCATTTCTAAGAAGAGTATATCCCAGTTCCTTATGGTATCTGAGACTATCCTCCTCTGTTTCATAATCATGATTCCCTAGAACCGCATACACTCCATATTGAGGAATCTGCATTTTTTCCAGTTCCTTATATGTTTCTTTTGTGTATTTATCCCAAGTGGAATAATCTCCTCCGATTAAAATTATGTCCTTTTCCTGTGAATTTACAACCTTTACTATTCTTTCCATCTGTTTTTTATTAAATCTTGTCATTGTATCCACCTGAAAATCTGCAAGAAATAATATCCTCTTGCCATCAAATTCCTTCGGAATATCTTTAGATTCTATTTTTATATTTCTCACCTGAATTTGTGTATATTCATAATGGGAATATATTAAAAATATTGCAATTAAAGTTAAAAAGCTAAAAAGAATTTTAAAAATCGGATGTATCTTCATCAATTTTTTCATCACTTGTTCTCCCTGTAAGTTCTTTTTGCGTATTTTGTATATTTGGATTGTCAGTAAGAACTATTGCACAAATAATATATACCAATATTCCTGTCCCTGCACAAAAAATCACAATAAGCCACAATATTCTTACAATACTTGAATCAATGTCAAAATACTCTGCAATTCCTCCGCATACTCCCGCTAATTTTCTATCCTTCACTGATTTGTATAATTTCTTTTCCATAAGATAAACCTCCTAGTTTTTTTTATACTGTTTATTTATTTTATTTCCAAATAATATTTTTTACCTTTCAATTTCAATTGATTTATCTTTTATTACTTCCAACTTTACATTTTAATCCAATTTAATTAAATAACCATTTTAGTTTTTATCCATAAATCTTCTAAATTAATACATGTTATCAATTCGGAAATAAGTTCTTTCTATTTTTTACAGTCTTAAAACGAGAATATATTAATTTGGCGAACACTGTTCGCCATTTTTAATATTTTATTTATTCACTATAAAGTCTATTTAATCCATTAATATAAGCATTTATACTCGCTTCGACAACATCTGTACTCTGTCCTCTACCAATAAATCTATTTCCGTCTTTTTCAATTATAACAACTACCTGTGCCTGTGCATCAGTATCCCCCGTTATTGCTTCCAGTTTGTATTCTTCCAGTACGAAAGTATCGTTGAGTGCGAGATTTACCGCATTATAGGCAGCATCTACAGGTCCATCTCCGAGTGCCTCTTTTACAAATGTTTCATCATCTATTGTTACTGAAACTTCAGCTTTCGGTTTTTTTCCTTCTTTTCTTGAAATTTCAAAGTGTTTCAGGACAATTCTTCCTTCGATTTTTGCCGCATCTCCTGCCACTAATGCAATAATATCTTCGTCTAGCACATACTTTTTCTTATCTGCCAGTTTCTTAAACTCTGAAAATAATTCTCCTATACTATTTTCTTCAATATGGTCAAATCCTAAAGACTGCAGTTTTTGAATAAAGGCATGCTTTCCTGACAATTTACCAAGTACTAGGCTATCAGTATTTCTTCCTACTGATTCAGGACTCATTATTTCATAAGTTTCAGGGTTTGCCAACACTCCGTGCTGATGAATACCAGATTCATGAGCAAATGCATTTGCTCCGACTATGGCTTTATTAGGCTGTGTTGAAACTCCTGTAAGTAGACTTACCAATTTACTTGTTGGATATATTTGTTTTGTATCAATATTTGTGCTATATTCCTCAAATAAATCCTTTCTCGTTTTCAATATCATTACAACTTCTTCTAGTGATGTATTTCCAGCTCTTTCTCCCAATCCGTTTATTGTACATTCTATCTGTGTTGCTCCACCTTGAATAGAGGCAATGGAGTTGGCAACAGAAAGTCCCAAATCATCATGGCAATGTACAGAAATATCTACATTTTCAATACCTTTTACATTTTCTTTTAAATATTTTATCAATTCATACATTTCATTTGGAGTTCTATATCCCACAGTATCAGGAACATTGAGAGTTGTAGCTCCAGCTTTTATAGCCTCTTCATAAACCTGCACTAAAAATTCTTTTTCTGTACGTGTCGCGTCTTCTGCTGAAAATTCAATATCATCAATAAATGATTTTGCATAAGCTACCATTTCTTTTACCTTATCCAAAATTTGTTCTTTTGTCATTTTCAATTTATATTCCCTATGTATTGGCGAAGTCGCAATAAATGTATGAATCCTTGGTTTTTTTGCCTTTTCAAGTGCTTTTGCAGCTGTTTCAATATCATTTTTCACCGCTCTTGCAAGACTTGTTACTGTTGAATTTTTAACATTTTCCGCAATTAATTTTACTGCTTCAAAATCTCCCGGAGAAGCCACAGCAAATCCAGCCTCAATTATATCTACTCCTAAACTTTCCAATTGTTTAGCTATTCTCAATTTTTCCTCCGCATTAAGGTTTACACGTGGTGTCTGTTCTCCGTCCCTTAATGTCGTATCAAATATCTTTATATATTTCATAATATCTCCCTTTTTTAAGATTTTATTGAATAAATCGCAGCTTGTTCCGCATGAATAACTGCTGTATCAAATAATGGAATACTAGTATCTTCATGTTTTACAAGCATTCCTATTTCAGTACATCCCAATATTACTCCTTCTGCACCTTTATTTTCAAGTTTTTTTACAATTTCCAAATATTTTACTTTTGATTCAGGATTTATAATTCCAAGACAAAGTTCTTCATATATTATGTCATTTATAATTTTTATGTCATCTTTATCTGGAATCATAACATTTATTCCTCTTTCAACAAGCTTTTCTTTATAAAAATTTTGTTCCATAGTATATTTTGTACCGAGTAATGCTATATTTTTAATTTTCTTTTCCAATATTTTTTCTGCTGTCATTTCCGCAATATGTAAAACTGGAATGGAAATCTTTTCTCCAATTTGACTAATAACTTTGTGCATTGTATTTGTACAAATCATAATAAAATCTGCCCCTGCTTTTTCCAAATTATATGCAGCTTCTCCCAAAATTTGTCCACTTTTTTCCCAATTTCCATTTGCCTGACATTCTTCTATTTCCTGAAAATCTACACTATATAGTACACATTTGGCTGAATGAAGTCCACCTAATCTCTCTTTAATAGTTTCATTTATTATTTTGTAATAGGTTAATGTACTTTCCCAGCTCATTCCCCCTATTAATCCTATGACTTTCATTTATACCACCTTTCAAAAGAAGAACCATTACTCTTTAATAGCTTCAAATCTCAATCTCACATAATCAGCCAAAATTTGTCCATTTTCATTTTTTCCCAGTTCTTTTTCCACTTTTTCAGTTATTTCATCAATCAGTTTTTCTTGTATTTCTTCTGGAATATTTACAAGAATAGGTGCAGAAAAAGTTTGCAACCATCCTTTTAATCTGTCTCGGCTACAAAACGTCCACCTTTTTTCAAGGCTCGAGAAACTCCTTCCATTACTTTCTCTGGATTAGTCATCCAGTGTAGTGCCGCATTGGAAAAAATCGCATCAAATTCATTTTGGAATTTCATATTCTGTGCATCTCCCTGTACTGCTTCAATCCCAATTTTCCTTGCTTCCTCAACAAACTTCTGACTTCCATCGAGTCCTAAAACTTTACACCCATATTCAGCAATTTTCTTAGTCAGCACTCCATCTCCGCAGCCTAAATCCAAGATATACTCATCTTTTTGTGGATTTAACCATTCTATTACTTCTTCTCCATAAGTTGAAACAAAACGTGCATTTTTTTCATATTTCTCTTTTTCCCAATGCTGGCTCGTGTTCATCTCTGTATTTCCCTTCTCTATTTTTTTGAATCTATATTTATACTTAAACCTTCTTAAAATTAGCCTTTTAGAATAAAAACTGTTTGTATTTGAATAAAATATTCATAGCTTTGAGAGTTTGATTTTAAATGGTATTCCTATAAATTTAATAAAAATATAGATTTAGTAATCTTATCAAGTGTTATAATTTTAATTTAATTTTTAAATATTCATCTTAGATTTTCTTGAAAAACTACATCTTCTCCCCACGGCTCATTGCCACAACTCCGGTTTTAGCAATTTCGAGAATTCCATATGGTTTCATTATTTCTACAAATCCCCTAAGCTTTTGGACATCCCCTGTAAGCTCAATAGTTAAAGAGGTTGGTGATACATCCAACACTTTTCCCCTGTAAATATCTGCAATTTGTACAATCTGGGATCTGGTTTCATTGTCAGACTTTACTTTTATAAGCATAAGTTCCCTTCTTATTACTCCAGCTTCAGGAAATACTTTTACCTTTACTACATCTACTATTTTATATACCTGTTTTTGAATTTGATCAAGCGACTTATCATCCCCGTCAACAGTAAGGGTAAGCCTTGCATATCCCGGCTTATTTGTAACCCCTGCTGTCATCTTGTTTACAAAATATCCTCTCCTATTAAACAATGACATTATCCTCGCCACTATTCCATTGGTATTTTTTGCAATAATTAATATTTCATGCTCCCTATTCACTTTCAAGCACCCCTTTCTTTCCAACCATTTGGGAAACACTTGTCCCTGCAGGTATCATAGGATATACATTTTCTTCCTTTTCCACTATACAATCAATTACAACTCCTTCATCAGATTCTATTAATTTCTTCAAATTTGCACGTAATTCTTCTTTTGTCTTAATTTTTATCCCTTTTATTCCATAGGCTTCAGAAATTTTTACAAAATCAGGATTATGTGTCAAATCCACAAAGGAGTATCTTCTATCATTAAACAGCTCCTGCCACTGCCTTACCATTCCTAGGAAAGAATTATTTATAATAATCACCTTTACTGGAAGATTATACTGCTTTATCATCATAAGCTCCTGAAAGGTCATCTGAAATCCTCCGTCTCCCACGACAAGTACTACCTTCTTGTCAGGCATGGCAACCTGTGCCCCTATTGCTGCCGGAAGTCCAAATCCCATTGTTCCTGCTCCTCCTGATGTAATAATGGAATCAGGATTTTCATAGTCAATAAACTGTGCAGTCCACATCTGATGCTGTCCCACATCTGTCACTACAATGGCATCTCCCTTCAGAATCTTATTCAGCTCTTCCAAAACCTCCTGTGCTACTAGACTGTCATCTCCAACTTTAGGATATCCTAAAGGATATTCTTCTTTCCAGCCTGTCACCTTAGAAATCCATTCTGTATTCTCTTTGGCTTCCACTTCCTTATTTAGCCCTTCCAGAACATTTTTCAAATCCCCTACTATTGGCACATCTGCCTTTTTATTCTTATCTATTTCAGCAGGGTCTATATCTATATGAATTATTTTAGCCCTTTTGCAGAATTTATTCGGATCCCCCGTAATTCTATCGTCAAACCTTATTCCCGTGGCTATTATGAGATCAGCCTCATCTGTAGCATAGTTTGCCGCTACCGTTCCATGCATACCTAACATTCCGAGTGACAGTTTATTCGAGCTTGGAAAAGCCCCTAAACCAAGTAAGGTAGTAGTTACAGGGCTATTTATCTTTTCAGCAAATTCCTTCAGCTCCTTTGAGGCTTTCGCCTTTAGAATTCCTGCCCCTGCAATAATAAGAGGTTTTTTTGAATCCTGTATAAGCTTTAAAGCTTTTTTTATCTGTCCTTGATGTCCTTTGTATGTAGGATCATATCCTTCCAGATGAAAGTCCTTGTTATACAGCTTATTAAATTCATCATAGGTAATTTCCTGTAACTGAATATCCTTAGGAATATCTATGAGTACAGGACCAGGTCTCCCTGTAGAAGCTATATAGTATGCTTCCTTAATTATTCTAGGAAGCTCTTTTATATTCTGAACAAGATAGTTCATCTTTGTTATGGGCACTGTTATTCCCACAATATCACTTTCCTGAAAGGCATCCTTTCCCAGTAGTGAACTCCCCACTTGACCTGTAATTGCAAGCATCGGTATAGAATCCATATGAGCCGTCATTATCCCCGTAACAAGGTTTGTGGCACCTGGCCCTGATGTGGCAAGACACACACCAACCTTTCCTGATGCCCTCGCATATCCGTCTGCTTCATGGGCTGCTCCCTGCTCATGCCTTGAAAAATAATGATTTATCTTTTCATATTTATAAATTTCATCATAAATAGGTATTACCGCCCCTCCAGGATAGCCGAAAATATCTTCTATTCCAAGTCTATGCAGACATTCCAATAAGATTCTTGCCCCATTTATCATTTCCGTACTCATCTTTTTACCACCTTTCACTTATTTTTTTTACTCTCCTGTTATCTCCTGTGAATTTAACCTCTTTATCTCATAACCTTCCTTTTTAAAACTTTCTATTATTTTTTTTATATGCTCTTCTCCATTGGTTTCCACAGTAACCTGAAGTTCCACCTCATGAAATCTGTCAAGATTCTTGAACTGATTATGTTCAAGTCTTATTACATTGGCATTTTCATCTGACAGTATCCGGGAAACAGCCACCAGTTGCCCTGGCTTGTCAGGAAGATCTACTGAAAACTTAAATATCCTTCCCCTAACAACAAGCCCTTTATTAATCATTGAGGATATTGTTAAAACGTCTATATTCCCTCCACTTAAGATGGAAATTATCTTTTTACCCTTTACATTCAGTTTTTTCAACCCTGCTACAGATAAAATTCCTGCATTTTCCGCTACGATTTTATGTTTTTCCACAAGAAGGAGAAAGGACTCCATTAATTCGTAATCTGAAACTGTTATAATCTCGTCAACATAGTTTTTTATATAGTCAAAGTCTATATCTCCTATTTTTTTTACAGCTGCTCCGTCTGCAATTGTACTTACTTCCTTGAGTTCCGTCACTTCCCCCAACTCAAGGGATTTCATGGCACTAGCAGCCCCTTCAGGTTCCACTCCGATAATCTTTATTTGGGGATTTTTTAGTTTAGCAGCAGCAGCCACCCCTGAAATAAGTCCACCGCCACCAAGGGGAACCATAATTATGTCTGCATCAGGTATTTCCTCCATTACTTCCAATGCTATTGTCCCTTGCCCCTCTATGACATCTACATCATTAAAGGGATGAATAAACACGTATCCTTCTTTTTCCTGTAGTTCTAATGCCTTCTGATACGCCTCGTCATAGACTTCCCCATGGAGAATAACCTCTGCACCATACTGTCTTGTAGCTTCTACCTTTATAAGGGGGGTATGTCTTGGCATTACTATGACTGCCTTAATTCCCAGTTTTTGGGCTGCAAGAGCGACCCCCTGGGCATGGTTTCCAGCAGAAGAAGCAATTACCCCTCTGTTTTTTTCCTCCTTCGTAAGCTTTGCTATCTTGTTATAAGCCCCCCTTAGCTTAAAGGATCCTGTTCTTTGGAGATTTTCAGGTTTTATATATACCTGATTACCTGTTTCCTTTGAAAATACACTGCTATGAATCAGCTTTGTCTTTACGATTACTGTTCCCAGCCTTTCCCTTGCTTCCATAAAATCATATAACTTATGCAATTTTTCCACCTTCTTCTATTATTTTATCATTTATAATTTTTATTCTATTCCAATACGGTGTCAGCCCTCTTTTTTCAGTTCTGTTATTTTTTCTGTTCCAGCCTACTTTAAAGTCTACATTTTTAAATCTAGATTTTTTTCTTTGGGTATTTTTATTTAGTCCAGTATCTCAATTGCCCCTTCGGCAGCTGATGACACATGCATCGCATACTTTTTCAAATATCCTCCAACTGTTATTTTATAAGGTTCCAACTTTAATTTTCTTTCTGCAATTTCCTCATCTGAAAGTTTTACATTCAGTTTTCTCTCTGGAATATTTATCTCTATAATATCCCCATCCTGAACTATAGCTATCGTTCCACCCGCAGCAGCTTCAGGGGATACATGTCCTATGGAAGCCCCTCTCGTTGCGCCTGAAAATCTTCCATCTGTTATAAGGGCTACGTCTTTATCCAGCCCCATTCCTGCAATCATGGCAGTCGGAGATAGCATTTCCCTCATTCCGGGTCCTCCTTTAGGTCCTTCATATCTTATTACTACCACATCTCCAGCCTTAATTTTTCCACCAACTATAGCTTCCACAGCATCCTCTTCGTTGTCAAATACCTTTGCAGGTCCCGAATGCACAAGCATTTCTTTGGCAACTGCCCCTTCCTTTACTACACAGCCGTCCTGTGCAAGATTTCCCTTCAGTACAGCAATCCCCCCCGTGATATACGCAGGATTATCCCAAGTCCTTATAACATCATCATCGTTTATATAAGCATCCTTTACAAGCTCTGCCTGCGTCTGAAGGGCAACAGTCTTGGCATCTCCATTAAGCCTCCCGTTCTCATACATTCTCTTCATTACTCCTGTTACCCCACCTGCCCTGTACAAATCCTCTATAAAGTATTCCCCTGAAGGAGAAAGTTTACATAGCTGAGGTGTTGTCCTTGCTATATCATTAAAATCATCCAAAGTAAGTTTTATACCGGCTTCATGGGCTATTGCAGGAAGATGTAATGCCGTATTTGATGATCCCCCAAGTGCCATATCCACAGCAACAGCATTTTCAAAGGCTTCCTTTGTCATAATATCCTTTGGTTTTAAGTCTGCCTTTAAAACTTCCATTATTTGCATTCCTGCTTTTTTAGCAAGCCTTAATCTTTCAGAAAACACAGCAGGAACCGTTCCATTTCCAGGAAGCCCCATTCCTAGTGCCTCTGTCAGGCAATTCATAGTATTTGCCGTATACATTCCTGAACATGATCCACAAGTAGGACAGGCAAGGTCCTCCACCATATTCAATTCCTTTTTAGTTATGAGCCCTGAGTTATATTGCCCAACAGCCTCAAATACATTACTTAAACCAACCTTCTTTCCCTTATAGACTCCAGCCAGCATTGCCCCTCCACTTATAAATATCGAAGGAATATTCAGCCTCGCTGCTGCTATAAGCATCCCCGGTACCACCTTATCACAGTTTGGAATAAATACTATGGCGTCAAACGGTGTCGCCATTGCAGTAGCCTCTATGGAATCAGCTATAATATTTCTTGTCACTAGGGAATACTTCATTCCCAGATGGTTCATGGCAAGCCCGTCACATATTCCAATTGTATTGAACTCCATAGGAACTCCTCCGGCATTTCTTATACCGTCCTTTACCGACTGTACCAAAGTCTGCAGATGTACATGTCCCGGTATTATTTCATTATAGGAATTGGCAATCCCGATAATCGGTCTGTCCATTTCCTCGTTTACAAACCCCAGTCCTTTCAATAGTGATCTATGGGGTGCCCTTGCTGCCCCTTTTGTTAAATTGTTACTTCTTGACATTGATTTCACTCTCCTTAATATTTAAAATCTTAAAATTAAAAGGCGACTCCTTACTCGAATCGCCTCAAAAGTCTATATCAGATTTTTATTTCCAAGAAATGGTTAAAACTTATCCAGCTTAAACCTATTAAATTTTGCCAGGTTAAAATATCAGATTAATAGTAGTCGTTTCTTCTTTCTTTTACCGTTGGCATCATAAAATCATTCTTAGAAACTTTTAAGGCAGAAAATTTTAATTCCTTCACCAAAAGGACTTCAAGAACTTCTATAATGAGCAGTAATATGACTAATATTAACAATAACATTTTTCCTCCTAAATTTAACTTAATCTATTATATAATTATTTTATCAAAAATAACCATTAATGTAAAATATAGTATTTTAATTTTTACCATATATATGGTAAATGTAATTAATGTTTTAAAAATTATTTTTTTTGAAAAGTAATATTTTTCATGCAAATATATTTAAGTTATTTTCAGAGACGTATCCCCGTAATCAGATAATAGAAGAATGCCTATAAAAAGGACTGTATAGAAGTTAAAATTCTTTTAGACAGTCCTTATCTTTATTAAATTAAACTAACTTTGTTCCACATTCATGACAGAATTTTCCTCCATAGAATTAAATGCTGATATTTTCCCGCTTACTCCTGATGAAGATGTCATTGCATTAATTTTTTGTGCAGACTTAGCCATTTTTATTTTTGATTTTATTTCATTTTTTCTAGTATTGAGTTTTTGTATATCTGATGTAAGTTTATCATGCATTTCCCTCATTTTTAAAGAATTCTGAACTGTAATCACTTTTTCATTTTCCAATGATTGCAACCTTATTTTTAAAGATTCCTTCTTTTCAAGGAACATTCTTGCATCAGCTTCGTTTCCCGCCTGAAGAGCCTTTCTCACATAATTTTCCATTTTTTTCATTTCCTCTTCACATTCAGAAACTTTTCTTTTAACTGCACTTTCCTGTGCCATCACAGCAACTGTTTCAGCTTTTACACTTCCTAGATCCTTTTCCATATCCCTCAAATATTGGTCTATCATTTTTTCAGGATCTTCCATCTTATCCAATAATGCATTGATATTGGATGACATTATCGTTTTAAACCTTTCTAAAATACCTGCCATTTTCAATTCCTCCTATAATTTTATTCTTTAACAAAGTAAAGTATTACTCCCGCTACTATTAATGCCAGTATAACTGCTATTGCTATCTTAACTACTGATTTCGGATATTCTCCAACTATATTTCCATTTTCCCCATTTATGATTATTTGATAGGATTTTCCGTTAAATGAATAAGACATTGAGTATATAGGTAACAGTAAAAGCCTATAATATTCATCACTCCAGAAAACAGAATACTCTATATTCCTAACTCTATCGTAATTTCTGAGTACTTCTAATTCAATTGTTTCATAAATTTTGTTTTCCATTTTTTTCTTAGCTTCCTCATAACCCTCTCTCATGGGTACTTTAAAGATTTCAGAGTTATATCCGGATAAATATCCTGAGTTAAAACTGATTGTATTTTCAACATTAAACCCCCAGATTTTTTATAAGTTCGTCATCCAATGTTTTCGATGCCCTCATTATAATATTTTTAAACTTATTTTTAACTTGTCCATTTACATAATACCAGTCAGTAACTGTTTCTGTTTTTGTCTTTCCATCTTCTTCATAAGTTTCTGTTCTGTCTATCCCTCCTTCAGCAGTATAGCTGCTTTCTGCATTGTTATCAAAAGACCAGTAGGGAAGATACATTCCTGTTACTTTCCCGCTTTGATACAAATTTTTTAATGCATTGGGAGCAAACCACCTATCCTTTACCCAATTTGAAAAAAGATTTCCAATTTCTTTTTTATCTACAAGAAAGGGTCTCATTCCATCAGGTTCTAGAACTGATACCGCCTTTTCACTCATTACAATATTTGAATCACAGTATGGACATTTCCCTGAAGTTTCATGAGAATTCATTTCAATTGTAGCACCACAGGAACTACACTCTATAATCGTCACGATTTCCGGCACTTCGTTTTTTATCCTTCCTTCATATTCCTTTATACTGTGCCTTTTCCATGTAAGGGTTTGAGGTAAATTTTTTTCCGTTCCACAGTTCTCACATTTCAAACTCTTAGACTTTGGATTGTATCTCATCATTCCGCCACAGCTTTTACATCTAAAATCGTCACTACTCATAATTTCTCCTTTCTATCTAATATGTAGTGATTTGTAAAACTAAATTCTCCTTTTAAAACCAATATATCCCAAATTTTTTGTTTTTTATTTTTCTCCATTTTACCTATGTTTCTTTTTTAGTTTTTTAATAATGACATTAAATTTATAAGAAAAAATTGTAGTACAGTTATGTGACTTAATAGTGTGTTTTTTTGTGAAATTTTAAACTTAATTTGCTATAGACTTCGGAAAAGCCCTACTTTTGTATTCTTCTTTTAGCAGATTAAGTTTTTTCTTTAAGTGAAATTTTAATTATAACAAGATTTTTTGGTACCTTTTGATTTTTCAAAAAGCTCATTTATTTTACAAATACTTAATTCATATGATTTGTATTTTTACTTTAATTATAAGTTTGAATTATTCACTCATATTATACCTCGAAAATCCAAAAAAGGTTATCATAAAATTATATTTTTTTAAATTTTTTAGAAAAATTTGAATACTTTAATCTAAACATAATAAACCTTTTAGTTGTTTTAGTTTTCAAATATGCTTTATCAAAGTTTGTTATTGACAGTAACAGATAAAAACTTGCTTACAATGTAAAATAACAGAAGCCTTTATAAATTAAAAATATTAAGATTCATATATTCAGAAATTTTAAAAAGAGGCTTATGCCCCTTTTATCTTAATATTTTATTTATGCGTAATTGTAAAAATTATAGCCATAATAATTATCACTGCTGTAACTAGTAAAAAGAACCCGCTTATCACTAATGAAACAAAATTCATCATATTCCGATTTTCATGATTTCTAATACATAAAACAGAAAGTATAAAACCTCCTAATATACATATTACGTTTATTGCTCCCAATATATGGGACATCATATAGTTCATTTTAAATAATACCGCCAATTGATTTAATAATGGTATTAAGCTCATAACAAGAGCCAGTCTACTTACTTTCAAATGCTCTTCCTTCCCCTTAAACATATCCTTGTTTGATTTTCTAATATCTGCACTATTCATAGCTATCTCCTCTTTTCTTATTTTTTAGAAAGACGCATACTTTATTATATTAAAATTTTATTTTTAATATTCTAATACACTTCTTCCTTACAATGATATAATACCACACTAACCTTACAATAAGATTCCTTCTACTTTACATTTACCTTACTTTTTCTGAAAATAGAAAAATAATACTCACTTATATGCTATAATAAATTATAAAATTTTTATATGTTAAGGAGACATAAAATGACTGAAAAACATTTAATAAATAAATATATTTTAATTGTGGATGATGATGATGAAATTTTAAGCATGATCGTATCTATTTTAAATGATGCAGGATATAAAAATATAAAAACTTCAAAAAATGTGAAAGATACATTGGAAACTATTAAAAACAATAATCCTGATATTGCCATACTGGATGTAATGTTACCTGATGGAAATGGTTTTGACTTAATGAAAAGTTTAAGGGAAAAAAATGATTATCCTGTATTATTTCTTACAGCCCGTGGAGAAGATGAAGATATATTCAAAGGGTTCGGATTAGGTGCTGACGACTATATTGTAAAGCCCTTTCTACCGAAGGAACTCCTGTTTAGAATTACTGCAATTTTGAGAAGAACTTATAAGGAGGAAAGCAACTTAGTGAAATTACAAGAATGCTATATTGATTTTTCCCGTGGAGAAGTCATAAAAAATAATGAAACTATTTCTTTGACTGCAAAAGAATATGAACTTTTATTGACTTTATATAGAAATGCTGGTCGCATTGTTACCATCGATACCTTATGTGAAGCAATTTGGGGAGAAAATGCCTATGTTTACTCAAATTCCCTAATGACTCATATTAGACGTATCAGGGAAAAAATAGAGCTTGATCCTTCCCATCCTGTATCATTAATAACAATGAAGGGATTAGGCTACAAATTAATTGTGGAGGAAAAATAATATGAAAAATATACTAAAACTTGTTCACCGCTTCATTTTAATAATAATGTCAAGTCTCTTTTTACTTCTAATATTAAATTTAATATTTTATGGTTTTTGGATTGTTAAATATATACCTTCCATTTCCCCTGAAAAGAACACATTTAAGACTGCCAATGCCTTAAAACTCGTAAATGGAAAGTATACTTTACCCAATAATATTTCCTACCATTTAAAGGAACAAAATATATGGGCTTTGTTGATTGATAACGATACACAAAAAGTAATTTGGCATACAGATAATATACCTGATAATATTCCAAGACAATATTCAGTGGCAGATATTGCTGTCTTTTCCCATGGATATATAAAAAATTATCCTGTCTTTACTGCTAAAGTGGAGAATCATCTAATGGTGTTAGGATATCCAAAAAAAAGCTATTGGAAACATCCAACAGGATCTTGGGAATATAAACTTATTGAAAGTTTTCCCAAATTTATATTTATATCCTTTTGCTTAAACATTATTTTTATATTTCTAATATATATTTTCACTAATTCAAAATTTCTGAAGTCAGTAAATCCTATAATTAAAGGTATACAAGATCTAGCTAAGGATAATCCTGTGCATTTGGAAGAAAAAGGTTTGTTGTCAGAACTTGCCCAAAACATAAATAAGACTTCTGAAATTTTACAAAATCAGAAGGAACAATTAAGAAATAAGGATAATGCAAGAGCTAACTGGATTGCTGGAGTTTCCCATGACATTCGGACACCTTTGTCAATGATAACAGGATATACAAGTCAATTAAAGGAGCTCCCTGATTTATCCTTTGATCAGTCTAAAAAACTTTCTATCATTTTAAAACAAAGTGAACGTATAAAAACATTAAT
The DNA here is from genome assembly GCA_041815005.1 of Leptotrichia sp. GTDB lineage: Bacteria > Fusobacteriota > Fusobacteriia > Fusobacteriales > Leptotrichiaceae > Leptotrichia_A. The sequence goes on from JBGXYD010000065.1 coordinate 17,266, forward strand.
AAATGATCTTAACCTCGCATCAAAACTTGAATATGACATGCAGCCGTTCAGTCTTAGACAGGAAAATGCTATCTCTGTTGTAAGACAGGTAGTTGTTGATTTTTTAAATATAAATATTGATGAAAAGTTTTCCATTGTATGGGAAACTAAAGATAATTTTATTTCCTGTTTTATTAACATTGACAAAAATCTAATAAAACGTGCATTGACTAATTTAATTCAAAACAGTATTAATCATAATGAAGATGGATGTATAATCTATGTCTCAGTAAAGGATGACAAGAATAATTGTATAATTTGCATTGAAGATGATGGGATAGGAATATCTGATCATCAGTTAAAGAAACTTGACAATATTCCGCATTATATGTCCTGTAATACTGATTCTCAAGAACAACGCCACGGACTAGGTCTTCTAATAGTAAAAAAAATTATTAATGCCCATTTAGGGAAAATAGAAATGGAACACAGTGAACATGGAGGATTTAAAGTTTCCTTAATTATTCCAAAAGCTGATATAACATCAGGGAAAATATCATAAACTGCAAATCCTATTAACTATTTTAATAAAGGGGCTGTCTCATAAAGGACATATACCTCCAGACTTTTCAATTCTCATTGTCCAGTTTTTGGGTACATGTTCTTACTTATGGAATAACCCCTTTTAAATTTATCTTTACTATCTTAATTTCGAATTATTTTATATCTTTCTATTATTATTTTACTCTATGATAATAAGCTCCTTACTGCTTCTATTGAGGATTTCACAGCCATCAGATGTTACTACTACATCATCTTCTATCCTTACTCCACCCCAACCTTCATAATACAGTCCAGGCTCTACAGTTACAATCATATTTTCCTTTAATTCAATATGGGATACACTTGACAAATATGGAAGCTCATGAATTTCAATCCCTATACCGTGTCCCAGCCCATGTCCGAAATATTCAGCATGACCTTTTTCCTTAAAGAAGTTTCTTACAACTTTATCTACATCATCAGACATCATTCCGGCCTTCACAGTGTCTACTCCCAAGAGCTGTGCCTCTAAAACCATGTTGTAGACCTCCCTGTGCCTTTCAGTTATATTGTTTCCATAGTAAATTGTCCTTGTCATGTCGGATACATATCCATCATAATATGCCCCAAAATCCATTGTTATAAACTCATCCCTTTTTATTTTCTTATCACTTGCCACTCCATGGGGCATTGCACTCCTGTAACCGCTTGCCACAATTGTGTTAAATGACCTGTCCTCAGCTCCCAGTTTTCTCTGGATATATTCCATATATCCTGCTATTTCCTTTTCCGATACCCCTTCCTTTATTACTTTCAATACCTCACTAAAGGCAATATCACTTATTTCTATAGCTTTTTTTATTATTTCGATTTCATCAGGAGTCTTAACCATTCTTTCCAATATAAGTTTGTCTCCCATAGGAACAAGTTCCCCTTTAAAGATTTCTTTTAATGTATTATAAAGAAAAAAAGTAACATTTTTATCTTCAAAACCTATTTTATTTATTCCCAGTCTTTCTGCATACTCTCCCACCTTATTCAATGTTCCTCGTGATATTTCCACAAATTCAAATCCCATAGGAACAACCTGTTCTTCAGCCTGTGTTCTATATCTAAAGTCTGAAAAGAAAAAGTTTCCTTTTTTAGTTGCAAGAGCAACTCCAGTTGTTCCTGTAAATCCTAAAAAATATCTTAAGTTATATAAATCTGTCAGAAATATCCCATCCAGATTCATTTCATCTAAGATTTTTCCCAATTTTTCTGTTCTTTTTACCATATTTTATTCGGAATAATTCAAAAGCAAAGCTAAAATCACTAAGTTGTAATTTTATAATAATACAATTTTTAATTTTGTTTGTACAGCTCCTACTTTGAATTTTCCTTCTCCCTTCTATTTTTTATATTTTATAATTTTTAAAAATCTATAATTCGAATAAATAAAGATTTTTCAGCTCCTTTTGTTTTCTCAAAAAATGTATTTTTTACTGCTTTAATTTTCAGTTTTTTTCAAATATATTTTTATAAAAAAGAGCAATTTTAGATTCCCATGAATTTTTAGAAATCTCATTTAACAGTCCCCTATCTATTTCCCTTTTTTCCTTAGTATTTTCAATCTGTTTTTCAATACCTTTTACTAAACGATTTACAAAATCAGGTTTTTCCTCCTCAACTGCCTTATCCGTATCATATATTGTAGGCATTTTGATATATTCTATCACTCCAGAACTATTTATTTTATCTCCTAGCAATTCCCTTAGCCCTGCAATATCTGTAGTAACTGCCCTCAGTCCACTTCCAAGTGCCTCAACGGCTATCAGACCTAAACCTTCAAAGTAAGAGGGTAATATAAATATATCCTTTGTCCTCATAATATTTGCCATTTCCTTTTGGGGTAAAAAGCCTAGAAGTTCAATATTTTTTAATCCTTCAATTGCATTTTCCACTCTTTTTATCTCATTTTTTTTCCCCGCACCTATAAGGGTCAATCGTACATTTTCTCTTTTTTCAGAAATTATTTTAAAGGCTTCTATAAGTTCAAAAAATCCTTTTGATTCATCGTATTTTCCCACATAAAGAAGTTCTATATCGTTTTTTTCTTTTTTTTCATAAGATTCCATAGGATAAAATATCTTTTCATTATATCCTGCCCCAAGATAGATTATTTTATTCTCATCGCATCCATAGATTCTTATGATTTCCTCTTTTTGTGAATTGCTAAGAGAAAAAATAATATCCAGCTTTTCTATATTTCTAACATATTTTTCCTTCATTTTCTTATTTTTTTCAGATTGACGTAGATCGGTATTATGGCATATCCCTACAATTTTTTTACCCTTAAATATATCATATACTATGGATGTTAATATCCATAGATGATGGGATATTATAATATCAGGATTAAACTCTTCTTTTATAAGATTAAGTTTTTCAGTAAAGGCTGTTTCCCAACTTTCCATCATTTCATCAGTCATTTCTGAATAAAGGGTGCTTTCATATGGCATCACATCACTCATTCCAACTATAGGAAATGTAAGATTTTCATCTTTAAAAAACACTTTATAGTCTTTTTCCAACTTCATAATATCAATATTATAGTCATCTGTTGCAGCGTATAGACACGCTTGCTCAACATCTTCGTATTTTTTCAAACCGTCGATTATATTTTCAAAATATACCCCGCTTCCCGTTTTTTGCGGTAATTGTGACAGAACATGAAGTATTCTCATATATACTCTCCTTGTCTATTATATATTTTTATCCATTTGTAAAACTTCTAAAATTAATATGTCCCGAATTTTTCAGTTTTTACTTTTCTCGATTTTATAAATATTTTTTTATTTTTTTACCGACAGCACTAAAACTTCACAAGAGCATCAGCATATTCCATCGCAAGTTCAGCACATCTTATTCCATCTACGGCAGCGGACATGATTCCGCCGGCATATCCTGCCCCTTCCCCGCAAGGCATAAGCCCTTCAATATTTGAAAAATATCTTTCATCCCTAGGTATCTTCACAGGAGATGAACTTCTGCTTTCCACAGCAGACAATATTGCATCCCTGCTTCCAAATCCTTTTATTTTTCTGTCCATAAGGGCTATTCCCTCTTTTAATGCCGTATTTATATATTCAGGAAATATTTCATTCAGATTGGCAAAACTATATCCCCTGAAATAGCTAGGTTTTACTTTTCCTAGGCTTCTGGATACCCTATTCTCCACAAAATCTCCAAACAGCTGAACAGGTGCCTTGTAATCTCCACCACTCAGTTCATAAGCTTTTTCTTCCAGTCTTCTTTGAAATTCCACTCCTGCCATGACATCTTCTCCTTCAAAATCTTCAGGATACACATTTACAAGTATGGCAGAATTTGCATTTTCCAAATCCCTCTTAGAGTAGCTCATTCCATTTACCACTACCCTACCTTCCTCACTTGCAGCAGGAACTACGACTCCCCCTGGACACATACAGAATGTATATACACCCCTTCCGTTAGATGCCTTTGCACTTAGCTTGTATTCTGCTGCCGGAAGCCTGTCTGCAAATTTGGCTCCATATTGGGAATGACTTATCATTTCCTGCCTATGCTCTATCCTCACCCCTACAGAGAATATTTTCCTTTCCATATGGATATCTCTTTCATTTAACATATAAAAGGTATCCCTTGAACTATGCCCTATAGCCAGTATTACAATATCTGTCTCCAGTTCATAAGTCCTGTCTCCACCTTTCACGCTTACATCCTGTATGACTGCTCCTGTTATCTTATTGTTTTCATATTTTAGGGAAGTCAGCTTATTTTCAAATCTATATTCCCCACCCAGTCCTTCTATCTTCTTCCTTATATTTTTCATTATATCTATCAGTTTATCGGTACCTACATGAGGTTTTGACATGTAGGCTATCCTTTTTTCGGCTCCTGCCTTAATAAGTTCATCATAGACTTTCTGCATCCTGAAATTACTTGTATTTGTATTCAGCTTCCCATCAGAAAAAGTTCCTGCTCCCCCTTCTCCAAACTGTACATTGGAATACTTATTCAGTTTTCCCGTTTTAAAAAACATGTATACATCCTTTTCTCTTTCATCTACACTTTTACCCTGCTCAATTATTATTGGTTTCAGTCCACCTTCAGCCAGTATAAGGGCAGCAAATATTCCGGCAGGTCCGCTCCCTATCACAAGAGGTCTTTTCCCTTTAAAATCTTTTACCCTGTTAATTTCATATGGCTTTTTTTCTATTTTTCTGACATTTTTCACATCTTTAAACATTTCCTCATTATCCAGTTCTACATCTACAGAATAGACATATACTACATTTCCCTTGTTTCTTGCATCTATTGCCTGACCCGCTATCTCAAAGGATTTAAAATCCTCAATCTTTATATTCAATAGGTTTGCAGTAACCCCCTTTAAAGTATTTTCCGTATGTTTTACCGGCATCTTTATATTACTTATTCTTAGCATAATTCCCTCTTTTTAAATTTTTATTTTTCTTCAATATTAAATATCTCCGTAGGATCTATTTTAAATTGAAGCATATTTGCAGTTTTTCTTCCATTATCCCCACCTTTTCTCTGAACAGTTATTCTACCAATTTTCAAAGAACCTCTCGGTGTAATTTTTACTTCTCCATTATCAAAATAATAATTTATAACAGAATTTATATTTTTTAAAGTCCATCTTACTTTTGAATCTATTTTTTGTACAACTAGAACCCATTCTGCACAAAATTCTCCTCTCCCTCTTAAAATATCTGTTATTATGAGAACTTTATTTTTATTAAACCAGTTTAGTAACTTTTCTTTTTCCATTTCATCAAATTCATCTAAAAACATTCTTTTATTATTTCTTGAAACTTTGTAAGGGAGAAGCTCGCCAGTAAAATACTGTAAAATTTTATAAACTTCTTTATTGATATTCCAAAGCTCATTGTATTTTGCCAACCATCTTTTATCCACCTGATTAAACCCTTGTCTATTGCTTACTAACTTTATCTGAATATTTTCAACATCTATCTTCTTTTTTAATTTAATCTGTATCTGAACATTCAAGTCTGCTTTATAACCATTTAATATTACCGCTTTGACATACTCTATCTTTTTTATTTCATATCCCATTAATTCCAGCCAGATTTTTGCTTCCGAATCCTGATTCCAGTTATTAAATTTGAAAGCTATTTCTTTTTCATTTTTAAAGCCATCTTTAGCTGTTTTAGAACCTAATTTAATCAAATAATTTCCCATTATATACCTTCTTCTTATTTTTTATAGATTTTAGAATATTTTCTCCTATCTTTTCAATAACATTCACTGTCATAGCATTCCCAGCCTGTGATAATACTTTATTATTCACAAAAAAGTTATCTTTCTTTACTATAGAAGCTATTTCTTTTGGAAATCCCTGTATAAGAAGAGCCTCATACCCATTTAAACGCTTTATTTTCCCATTTTTTATATATAGCAATCCATGCCTTCCTGTTCTCAATGTAGGAAAAAAACCTTCATATCTCCTTAAATCAGACTGTCTGTAATCAATGACACTGTTTTCCCATTTTAATATATCCTCTATCCTATAATTTTCTTCAATATTGTATTTATTGCTAAGATATCTTTTAAATGTTTCGTTATCTTTTTTTAGTTCCAGTTCATTTTCTGCATCTATGTAATCTTCAAAATTATATATAAATTTTTCTTCTTTAGGAAATTCAAAACTATAATTATCAATTTCTTTCTTGAATCCTATCAGATATATTCTTTCCCGCATTTGTGGTACACCAAAATCTATACTGTTAAGTACTTTCACATATACATTATAACCTGCATCTTCTATTTCTTTTTTTATTGTCCTTAAAGTATTTCCTTTGTCATGATTAACTAATCCCTTTACATTTTCCAATATAAAATATTTTATATTTTTCTTTTTCATGATTTCTATCAGAAAATAGATTATCTGTCCCCTGCTGTCCTTAAACCCTTCCCTCTTTCCGACAATGGAAAAACTTTGACAAGGAAATCCAGCTATCATCATGTCAAAATCCGGCATACTTTCAATTTTTATTTTTGTCAAATCCCCAAAATTTCTTTCATCATTAAAAAATCTTTTATATGTTTCTGCGGTATTCGGATCAATTTCACTATGTCCCACACATTGAAAGCCATTTCTTTCTAAACCTATTCTTCCTCCACCTATTCCTGAACAGAAATCAAAAAATTTTATAGATTTTTCCATTATAAACCTTCCTTTTAACTATAATTTTAGTTAAGCACCTAAATACAACATTTACTAACACTCAATCTTCAATTGCTCCAATTTTTAATACATAAACCAATGTATAAGACTGGGAGTTTATTCACAGATTGCCTGTCCTGCACGTATTCCTGAAGCCCATGCCCACTGAAGATTGTAGCCTCCACATTCACCATATACATCCAATATTTCTCCTGCAAAGTACAGCCCTTTTACTTTTTTAGACTCCAACGTTTCCAGATTCACTTCATCCAGTGCTACTCCACCAGCTGTAACTTGTGCATTCTTAAAGCCATTTGTGTCAACTATTTCTATCCTGTACTCTTTCAGCAGCTGACAAATCTTCCTGATTTCCTTTTCACTTAAATCTTCAATCTTCTTTGATAGTTTTTCAATACCCGAGACTTTACATAAAAACTGTCCCAACTTTTTATTTATCATTCCGTTAAAGTAGTTTTCCATCGTTAAATGTGATAATATTTTTTTCCGTTTTTTCAACATTTCAAAAAGCTCATCATATTCAAATTTAGGCATAAAGTCTATTTCAAGCTCAACTTTTTCATACAGTGGAACAACAAACGAAATATTAAAGATGACATTGCCCGAAACTCCATAATCTGTAAACAGAAGTTCTCCGTCATATGTACATACTTTTTCCCCATTGCCGAAAGCCGTTACGTCTGTATCAAGTTTTATTCCCTGCAGTCCTTTTACTTTTGATTTTTCGGTTTTCAGCTGAACGATTGACGGCACTAATTTCGTTACTTTATGACCTAGTTCTTTTGCCAGCTCAAATCCGCTTCCATTTGACCCTAACTCCGGATAGGATTTCCCTCCTGCTGCAAGTAAAACTTTATTTCCTATTACTTTTCTTTTATCTTCAGAATGAATTATAAATTGAAATCTGTCTTTTTCAATTTTTTTTACATAGAAATCCGTCAAAAATTTTACTCCAAGTTTTTCTGCCTCAAATCTTAAAGCATCAACTACAGAAGCCGCTTGTCCACTTAGAGGATACACTTTTCCTCTGGCTTCTTCATTACAAACTACTCCCAGTTCTTCAAAAAAATCCATTGTCTTCTCTGGATTAAAGTCTTTCAGTATTCCTCTTACTCCTTTTATTCCCTTACCTATGGAAAAATAGTTGGGTATATCTGCTCCCACATTTGTAATATTGCAACGTCCATTTCCTGTTACAAGAAGCTTTTTCAATACTCTGTCCTTTCTCTCCAGCACAAGGACTTTCCTTCCTCTTCTGCTTATTTGAATAGCAGCCATAATACCTGCCGCTCCTCCTCCTATTATCACTATTTCAGGTTTCATTTTTCCCCTCTATATCCTTTTCTATATTTTTTATTTTTATAAGGATATTTTATCATATTATCCCCTTTGTTTATAGTTTTTTTCATAAAATATGTTATAATATATTAGATATCATTACTCATAAATATTATTAATTATAGCAGATAGTCTTATTTAATAGAAATTGGAGGTATGTTATGAAAAATCCATATTCAAAAAAGGGAAAAAGCTTATTGTTTACATGTCAAAATATTAAGTCCTTAGAAGTGCTGGAAAAAGAAGGAAGATTCTTTAACAAAAAGGAATACATTGAAAAACACCTTGAGGATATCACTCCTATGATTATAAGATCCTATGACTGGTTTGTTGAGGCTGCACAGAAACGAATAAAAAAGCCTGATGATGTAAACTACCAAGTATGGTGTGCCGTGAGTGCCGATGCATGTATGAGACCTACTGAAAATGAAGTTGTCTACATTCTTGAAGTTCCCAATGAAGAGATAATATATTTTAGTGGAGCCAAATGGGATTATGTCATAAATATGCACTATGTTCCTACAGATGACGAGGATTATGACAGGTATATTAAAGACATTGAAAGTAAAGGTTTTGCAAATTCCTATGAATTCATCATTGGAAGATATGCAGGAAAATATCTTCAGGAGGAAAAGCGTATAAGAGACAGTTGGATACGTGTGTTCGACATAGACAGATGGAACGTTAGAGAAGTACAGGCAAATCTATGGGAAATAAAAAAAGAGTGGGTAAAACACATTGTAAGGCATGGGGAAAAAATTCCAAAGGAATATTATTTTAATGACTAGCTTTAAAAATACTGGGCAATTATTTCTCCAAATACTGAAATTATTTATTATGAATCTGATAGTATAGCACATATAAGAACTTTAAAAAACTTTTAGTTTTAGCTGACACACTATGAAGTGCCATTTTTTAGATCGCCTTTTTTAATACAATTTCATTTAAACATTCCCTTTACAACCTTAAATACAAGCTCCGGAAGATTTATCAGTATAGGCGGGTCCTCAGGAAATGCTTCCCTTAAATTTATTGTAAATTCCTTCTTTCCTTGTATCGGAACATCTATACTGCTGTCTATTTTTGCCCTTAGACAGTCCTTCAGGTCAAAATATTTTAAAAGCCCACTTCCTTTTTCTATAGAGCATGCTAGTAGCCAGTATTTTCCATCAGGAATATTGTTAAGCTCACATATATTCCCTGTCTTTTCAGGATTGACTACTTTACCTACAACTGGAGGATGATTAGGTACAGGAATCTTAAACAGCCCTACAAAAGTAACCTCACTTCTATATTCTGGAGGATATATAAGATTTACTGTCAGAGAGTTGTAATTTTCTGTATACTCACATTCGTAATAGGATTCTTTCAGAAGTTTCTCATTTTCCCTGTATTTAATCACCGTATTATATAGTTTTTCCATTTTTTTCCTGTACTCCTTTGGAGAAAGTCCTGTATTCTTCTTAAAAATATTTGTAAAAGAACCTGAACTTTCATATCCTGAATCAAGCTGAGTCAGAATAATACTGCTCTGCCCTGACAGGAGATTTTCTATCGCCTTCTCCATTTTAAGAAGGGATATAAATTCCTTTGCAGAAAATCCTGTCTCCCTTTTAAATTTCCTGCTGAAATAGAATCTGGTATATCCGAATCTTGCCGCAATCTCTTCAATCCTATAATTCTTATCCAGGTTTTCCCTCATATACATTGTAACATTCTTTATATCCATAATCTTTTATCCTTTTAATTGATTTCAATCTAGATATATTATACCACATATCCCTTTATTTACCCATAAGATAGTTATTCTATCAGGTTTACAGCCTATAATAGAAAAAGTGCAATTCATGATAAGAACTTGTATGAGTTCTGATGTATAATAGGATATAAGTAGAACAAAAAGAAAGGAGATAGTTAAATGAATAAAGTCATACATGTTAATAGAACTCTAAAATGTCCTGTGGAAGAAGCCTTCTCATATTTTTCAGATAATGATAAAGTTAAATGGATGACCTGCCTTGATGCTGATATTGATGATTTTGTCGGTGGAAAATACGAGCTTTTCTGGAATTTAGAAAACAGGGATAAAGACTCTACAGCAGGATGTAAAATTTTAGCATACATCCCTTATGAATTTATAGCCTTTGAATGGAAAGGTCCCAGTATTTTTCCTGTAATGAATAATTCTGTCCCTTTAACAGTCTGTTCAGTTTCTTTTATACCAAAAGGAAATAATACTGATATTCACCTGTTTAGCAGCGGATGGGGAGATTCTACGGAATGGGATAAGGCAAGGGAATATTTTTATAATGTATGGAATAAGCTTTTTGATGCTTGGGAAATGACAGAATAGAAACATAGAATTTAAGAAAATCAAATGAATTTGAGGTGTATAAATTATGAAAGTGAAAAATATAATTGCAGGATTGCCTGTAAAAAACCTGGCAAAATCTGCAGAATGGTATAAGGATGTATTCAGCCCCAAAGAAGAACTTGTACCTTCTGATGGAGTGATAGAATATAAAATTGGAGATATGTGGATTATGCTCTTTGAAGGAAAGGTAGTTGACTGTGATAACTGTGTAAATTTTGAAGTGGAAAATCTGGAAAAAGAATATAAAAGATTACAGGACACAGGCATAATAAAGAATGAAGCGATAGAAGAAGTTCCTGGTGTAGTCAGGTATTTCAGCTTTAAGGATCCCGATGGAAATAACCTGTGCCTTGTGGAAGTTTACTGATTGTTATTGTCTGTATACAATAATATAACAAAAGGCTATCTCAAAAAGAATATTTTTGAACTTAGCCTTTTCTTATTTACTTGACAAATATTTTGAATCCAGGTGCATATTTTGGTACATCAAATTCAATTATTTTATAGTCTGCTATTTTTTCAATGAAAAAAGGATCTTCTTCTATTATGGTATAGACTTCCTCTTTGTTTTGTGCATTTAAAAGAATTATTCCTCCATCTCGTGGTTTTTTTCTTCCAGAACAAATAAAGTTTCCCTTTTCGTAATATTTATCCAAAAAATCTCTATGGCTTTCTAAATATTTTTCCACTTCAGATAAATCTTTTTTATAAATTAGTTCCACTATAAACATTATTTTCTCCTTTATCTTTGATATTTTTTTATATATTCCAAATAATTTTCAGCACTTTTCTCAAGCATATTTTCTGTTAACCTAGGGATAACATGTGGTGAATTACCATATGTATAGAAAAATGGTAAATCTTTAGCCCCAACATATTTTATTATTGTCCTAAATGGAACTAAAATTTCTTCTATTGAAAAATAATTTTCACCCGTATGAGAGTAATATTCCTCCTTTCCCCCGACTGTTACAGCTAAACCAATTTTCTTCCCATTCAATTTATTTCCCTCTGAACCGTATGCCCATCCATAAGTAAAAACTTCATCAAAATATTTTTTTAAAAATGATGGTGAACTAAACCAGTATAAGGGAAACTGAAATATTATGTGACCATATTTTTCTAAAATTTTTTGTTCCTTTTCAATATTAATTTTTTCATCCGGATATTCTTTATATAATTCATGAACTGTTATTTCTTCCTGATTTTCTAAAAGTTTTTCCTTCCATTTTTTATTGGTTACCGAATTTTTTATATCAGGATGTACCAAAATTACTAATGTTTTCATGTATAATACCTCTTTTTTTTTAAGATTTTCTCAATTATATTATATAATATTAATTTTGTAAATACACACAATTTGGTTACAAAATGGTTACTTTTTGGTAACCTCTTTACTTAAAGTGCTATTTGTGAGAAAATAATACATATTTTATTGAATAGAGGTGAGTATTATAAAAGAATATTTTTTAGGTATTGAAGCAACTATTGAAATTTTTTCAGGAAAATGGAAGCTTCTTATTGTGTATGCACTTATTCAAAAATCTAGAAGAACTAGTGAACTTAAAAAAATCATCCCAAATATTTCTCAAAAAGTTTTAATACAGCAACTAAGAGAGTTAGAAAAAGATGGAATAATAAAAAGATACGATTATAATCAAATGCCACCTAAAGTTGAGTATTCATTAACAGAATATGGAAAAACTTTTATCGATATCATTTATGCAATGTGCTTCTGGGGAAAAGAAAATATCAAATTAAGACAGAAAAAAGGAGAAAATATTGTTTTAAATTCAATTAAATCAAATTTATAGCCTTAAAAAATTATAAAAAATAAATCCATTTTTTCCTAAAATAAAAAACGAGCCGTGTGCTCGTTTCTTGTATGAAAGAAGTCTAAATGTAGAGATGGGGCGTCTCTCTTAGACAACATAGTTATACCATATTTTTTTTTAGATGTCAATAATTTTTTCAAAAAAAAATATTTTTTTTGAATTTTTTTTCATTTTCATTCTCTTCTATAACCTTATTTTTTTAAGGGTTATAGAGCACATTTTCTAAAATTTAATAATTTTTAATTTTTATTTGGTGTTTTTTTAAACTTCAAACATCCATTTTTTAGAAAATTCATGTTCCCCTGCTATGACCTTTTCAAATTCTTCCTTTAGAAGTTTATAAAATTTTCCGGCTCCTGCTTTTCCAGCATAATTAGGTGTACCGATAGGTCTTCCGTCTAATGCTTCTGCATAGACTATTTTCATAGCTGTACCTGTTACAAGAAGCTCATCAGCTGAAAACACCATTGAACGATCGATTTTTCCCCTATTTATTTCATAACCGTTATATTCAAGTAATTCCAGCATCGACCTTACTGTTATACCTTCAAGGGCCGCAGAACCTGTATCTGGAATTAATATTTTTCCCCTATAGATTACTATAAGATTTGCAACAGAGGCTTCTACCACATTTCCTGTATCGTCAAACATCAATGCTTCATCATAACCATTTCTCTGGGCATCACTTGTGGCAAGGAATGAGTTGATATAGGAACCTCCTGCCTTTGCCTTTGTAGGAATTGCAGCATCATTGTACTTTCTGTAAGTGGAACTCATAAACTTAAGCCCCCCTTCATCAGTAGTCACATAGTCCGCCAATGGGAGCATATAAACTCCCAGCTCAAAGGTAAGTCCCTTCTTTTTAGGGGAAATTCTAGGCTCACTACAAAATACAAATGGCCTTATATAAAAATCTTCCTTAACTTCATTCTTTTTTACCAGCTCAGAGATTATATCCTTAAATTCATTCCATTCAATATAATATTCAAACCCTAGCATTTTAGAAGCATTCATTAACCTTATATAATGATCTTCTAACCTAAATATTTTTACCTTTCCATTTCTATAATATCCTCTTATTCCTCCAAAACATGTTGTACCATATTGTAGACTATGTGTCGCTATACTTACTGTAGCATTTTCAAATTCTGTTATTTCATTATTGAAATAGGCATATTTCATAAATTCCATTTTTGACATTTCTATTTTACCTCCATATTTTTAATTTTATTGTCTATTATACATTTTATCATTTTAAAATCCATAAGTAAAATTTATTATAAATATACTCTCTATAATTTTCATAAATATACATTACTTATCTATATACAGCATCTGTCTGTAAATAAAGACTTACCATTTGTTGTCACTTATTTAGAGAAAAACCGTTTTTCTAGATTTTCCTTATTTCCCCTCCGCCTACAAGTTCATTTTCCAGATAGAATACGATATGTTGTCCCTCACTGCTTTCATGGGTTCTCTCCTCAAATTCAAATACAGTCCTTCCCTCTTTCATCTGCAAATTTCCCTTCAATCCCTTAGAGGAAAATCTTGGTCTTGCTATTATTTCTTTACCTAAAAGCTCCAAAATTTCATAATGGAACTTATAATTGATAATCTCTATCTCCTTAACCAGTATATCTTCAAATTCCCCTATGACTACTTCATTAGTTTCCGGTCTTATTCCAGATACAAAAAAGGCTCTTCCAAGATTCAGGCCCAGACCTCTCCTCTGACCTTCAGTATAGAACTGATATCCCATATGCTTTCCTATTATATTTCCTTCCTTATCTACAAAATTGCCCTCCCTTACCTTATTCCCCAGGACTTTCTTCAAGAAGGGGATATATCCGTCTGGAGCGAAGCATATTCCCTGGCTGTCAGGCTTACTATGAGTATGTATTCCGTTATTTTTAGCAATTTCCCGGACTTCTGCCTTCTCATATCCTGAAAGTGGAAACAGAAATCTCCTGATAGTTTCCTTATCGAGCCTGTAAAGCATATATGTCTGATCCTTGCTGTTTTCCTTATCCCATAAGAGAAGGCTGTTTATGCTCTTTTTGGAATAATGCCCTGTAGCAATATGCTGTATCCCCATTTTATCTGCAAAGTCCACAATCTTTCTTATCTTTACCTTTTCATCACAGATTACACAAGGGGATGGCGTCTTCCCTTCACTATACGTTTTTACAAAATATTTCATAACTTTATCCTTAAATTCTTCAACTACATTTATGGTGTAATGAGGAATCCCCAAGGTGTAACACGTATATTTGGCATCTGTTATATCATCTAAGGAACAGCATGTCTTTCCACTATTTTCAGACAGCTCATCAGGAAGGTGCTTTAATGTCACCCCTACCACGTCATATCCCTGCTCCTTTAATAAAAATGCGGCGACAGAACTGTCTATGCCGCCGCTCATTCCTACTACTACTCTTTTTTTATCCATTTGCTATCTCTTTCTTTTTTATCCCCTTTTTATTTCACACATTTTTCAGGAAATCCGCTCCAAATCTTAAATTTTTTTAAGATATTCAGCCAATGAAGTCCCTTTACGCCCCAGGATTTTTTCTATGTCATCTGAAATTCCTGACTGTTCATTTTCTGCAATTGCAGTATAAGTTGAAACCCACGAATCGTATTCCCATTGCTCAGCTTCCCATATTTTACGTGATTCATAGGCCTCCTCCACAGTTTCATCAACATACTTGATTTCTTTTCCGGAATGTCTGCTTACAATTTCTGTAATTTCATCCATTGTCAATTCTTCCGGTCCTGTCATATTCAAAGTCTGATTTTCCCATTTTTCTGGATTTTCCAAAATTTTAGCAACCACTTCTGATACATCCGAACGAACTACTGCCGAAACCTTTCCATTTTCTGCAGGTCCCTTTATTTCCCCATACTCCTTACATAGTGCCACAAAAAAGTCAGTATAAAAGTTATCTCTCAAAAATGTATATTTAAAGCCTTTTTCTTTAATATACTCTTCTGTCGTATAATGATCTCTTCCTAGCGTAAATACAGAATTTTTTGAAGCATTGTAAAATGATAGATAAATAATATGTGAAACTTTTGCCATTTTAGCCGCATCAATAAAATCCTTATGCTGCTGAACACGGTTAGGATTTTCTGAACCTGACACCATAAAAAGTACATCAATTCCTTCTAATGATTTTATAGTATCTTCTGACTTATCATAATTCGATTTAAAAACATCAGAAAATCCCATTTTTTCAGCCTTTTCCTTATTTCTAGCCAAATTTCTCACTTTTATGCCATTTTCTCTACATAATCTAGAAACTATACCACCTAAGTTTCCTGTTACTCCAGTTAATGCTATTTTAGGCATTTTATTTTCCTCCTAGTTCTTATTTTAACTGTTTTAAATTTCATCTATCAGAAGTTACTCAATTATCATTAATCGTACACCTGCCCTCTTTTGATAGATCCTGTTTTATAAATTTTTTACCAATTCAAAAAATTCATAATCACACTTATCATAATCTCTTTTTCATCAGGTTTAGATTCTGCAAGTAAAAGTGTTATTGCTACCAATGTACTGTAATTTATAATTTTTTTGCCATTTTTAAAAAGAAAGTTATTTTTTGTAAAAATACAAGAATATGCTTGCGGCTATTCTTTTACAGCCATCTACAAATGGATAATCTTTTACTATAAAGTATAATAAATTTGCTGATTTTTCCTGTATTGTAGGATAAGCCTCCTCTCCAAAAGCACTTTAATATACGGAATCTATTATTCCTTTCAATGCAGCAGAACTTTTTTCTCTCCCAAATATATTGGATTTTTCTGAAAATGACATTGAATTTATTAATTCTCTACATTCTTCATAAGTTATCCTATATGTTTTATCTATATCAAATTTTGGTTTCAGCACTTTTTGATGATCATAGTTATCCAATAACTCCAATGCTAAAGTATATTCTTCTATTACTTTAGTAATTTCACTACTTTCGATATCAAGTGCATCCGCAAGCATATTAGATTGTATTTCAACAACTCTATTCAAAACTTTTAATCTTTTTTCATTTAATGCATATCCTTTAATCAGATAATCTTTTAAGATTGATGAAGCCCATTTACGAAACTCAATTCCTCTTTGAGATTTAACACGATAACCGACTGAAATTATAACATCAAGATTGTAATAATCTACTTTATATGTTTTACCGTCTTTTGCAGTTGTTGCAAAATTTGCAACAACTGAATTTTTCTCAAGTTCATTTTCAACAAAAATATTTCTAATATGTCTTGAAACTGTTGATTTATTTTTATCAAACAATTGTGCCATCTGGTCTAATGATAACCAAACAGTTTCCTTTTCAGGCGATACTTCTACCTGTAATTCCTAATTCTCCATTTTTAAAAACTATTGATTCTCTTTTCACAATAACCCCTCCAATTATTCTTTTTCTATCATTTCACAACCACATTTACCAGTTTATTAGGAACGACTATTACTTTCACAATTTCTTTTCCATCAATAAACTTTTTCAATTTTTCTGATGTAAATGCCAGTTTTTCAGCTTCATCTTTTGAAATTCCTATTTTTGCAGGTAATGTATCTCTTACTTTTCCATTTACTTGAACTACTAAGTTAAAATTATTTTCTACTGTTAATTTTTCATCAAATGTAGGCCATTTTTCATCAAATGTAAATGTTGTATTTCCGATTTCCTGCCATAATTCATCTGCTACATGCGGTGCAAATGGTGCAAGCAATAATATTGTTTTATCAAGTACTTCTTTCCATATTTTTGCTGATTCAGAAGATCTTTCATTCTTATCAATAACTTCCTGCTTGTATGTTGTCATATCGTTTAAAAGTTCCATTATAGCTGCAATTGCTGTATTAAAATGAAAATCATCTTCTATACTTTCAGTAACTTTCTTTATAGTTTGATGTAATTTTTTCTGAATATTTTCATCTTTTCCGTTTCTACTGTCTAAATTAATTCCGTAGTTATTCGCTTTTTTAACATTGCTATCAGCAAAATTAACAGTATCGGAAATCAATAAATAAAGTCTATTAATGAATCTATATGCTCCAGCAAGTCCGTTCATATTCCATTCCAGTTCTTTTTCAGGCGGTGCAGCAAATAATGTAAACACTCTTGAAGAATCTGCTCCATATTCCTTTACAATTTCTTCCGGATCTAACCCATTATTTTTAGATTTACTCATTTTTTCTATTTTCGTAACTAACTCTTCCCCTGTTTCTTTTGATACAGCCACACCATTTTGTACTTCTACTTCATTTGCAAATAAGTATCTTCTCTCATTTGCTGAATAATATGATGGACCTAATACCATTCCTTGAGTAAGCAATCTTTTAAACGGCTCATTTGTATTCACATATCCTAAATCTCTTAATGACTTATGGAAAAATCTAGCATATAACAAATGCATTACAGCATGTTCTATCCCTCCTATATACTGGTTTACAGGAGTCCATTTATCAGCGTCGGCCTTCTCAAAAGGTTTTTCTTCATTTCTAGGATCCAGGTATCTCAGATAGTACCATGAAGAATCTACGAAAGTATCCATAGTATCTGTTTCCCTTCTTCCCTTTTTACCATTTGGAAGTATTACATTCTTAAATTCTTCTGATGTTTCAAGAGGATTCCCCTTCCCGCTAAATTCTATGTCTGTCGGAAGCTTTACTGGAAGATTTTCCTCTTCTTCCAAGTATATGTTCCCCTCTTCATCATAAATTACAGGAATCGGTGTCCCCCAGTATCTCTGTCTACTTATTAGCCAGTCATGAAGCCTGTAATTTACCGTCTTTTTCCCTAGACCTTCCTTTTCAAGTTTTTCAGTTATATCTTCCTTTGCCTTTTCATTATCTAGTCCATTAAACTCTCCTGAATTTACAAGCTTTCCTTTTCCCGTAAATGCTGTATCTGTTTCTTCTGAAGAGATATCTTCTATATTTCCGTCCTTATCCACAGGCGAGATGACTTCCTTTATTGGAAGATTATATTTTTTTGCAAACTGAAAATCCCTTTCATCATGAGCTGGTACAGCCATGACTGCCCCTGTCCCATAATCCATTAGTACATAGTTAGCTACCCACAAAGGAACCTTTTCCCCATTTACAGGATTAATTACATAAAGTCCTGTGAATACTCCTTCCTTTTCCTTGTCCTCTGCAGTCCGGCTAATCTTATCCTCGTTTATCATCCTTTCCACAGCTTCCCTTATAGAAGGAGTTGCCTTCAGTACAACTTCATCCACTAGAGGATGTTCAGGAGCAACTGTAGCATAAGTTACACCGTATAATGTATCTGGTCTTGTGGTAAATACCGGAATTACCGCCTGTCCTCCTTCATTAAACTGCAAGTTGCTATCCTTCCTGTCTCCTGAAAGATTATAATCAAGTATAAAGTCTACTTCTGTCCCTGTGGACTTCCCTATCCAGTTCTTCTGCATCGCAAGCACCTGTTCCGGCCAGTGTCCACGAAGCTCTTCATGACCTTGAAGCAGTTCTTCCGCATAATCAGTTATTTTAAGATACCATTGTGATAATTCCTTCTGGATTACATCCGTCTTTCCATGCCTCCAGCATTTGCCATTTTCAACCTGCTCATTTGCCAGAACCGTGTTACAGTCTGGACACCAGTTAACATATGATTTTTTCTTATACGCAAGCCCTTTTTTATACATTTCGATAAAAAATTTCTGGTTCCATTTATAGTATTCGGGAGTATATGTACTTAATTCCCTATTCCAGTCATAGGAAAGTCCCATCAGCTTTAGCTGCCTTCTCATATTATCAATATTAGCCTTAGTCCATTGTCCCGGATGTGCCCCGTTATCAATTGCTGCATTTTCTGCAGGAAGTCCGAAACTGTCCCATCCGAAAGGATGAAGTACGTTAAATCCCTTCATTTTCTTGTATCTGGCTATTGCATCTCCTATAGCGTAGTTCCTTAGATGTCCCACATGCAGCTTTCCTGATGGATAGGCAAACATTTCCAATACATAGTAGTTCTCTTTCCCTTCGATTTTGTTCTCACTTTTAAAAATATCCTTTTCCTGCCATTTTTCTTGCCATTTTTTCTCAATTTCCTTAGGATTGTATTCTCTTGCCATTATTCCTTTTCCTCCATAACTTTTAAAATTTATATAATTTGTATAATTTATTAACCTAATTCCTTTATCTTTTCTTCTGACCTTTCAGTAATATAGAGCTTATTTCCTTTTTCAGCTACTTCCTTATAAAGTGCCAGTGCTTCTTTTATATTACCCATTTCTTCTTTGTATTGTGCAATATTATATTTTGCAAAAATTTTATTTATCTTTTCTTTAGATATTTTTATAATTTCTTCATATAGGTTAATTATTTCTTCCCTATTATTTTCATGATAAATAAGATTTTTTAAAATGTCAAAGTATATTTTCATTTCCATAGTAATTTTATGTCCATTTTTTTCTAGTATCTCCAGTCCGTATTCATAGATTTCTCCAGCTTCATCTTTCCTATTTAGGATACATAAAAATAAAGATTTATTGTAGTAATACAATATCTTTAGATTTGGTCTTACCCTTTTTTTCCCCTTAAAATCAATTTCTTCTAATATTTTAAGTGCTTCCTCCGTCTTTCCGAGTGCTGAATGTCCTGCTGCCAAATTGATTTTTAAACAGATTTTATACAGAACCCTTTTAGTCTTCTGTAATTCCATTTCAGTTAATTTTATAAATTTTTCAGGTTCCAGCTCATTATTTAAAACATCTATATATTTTTTGTATATTCTCTTGAATACAGCTCTTTCAGCTACAATTAGAGATGAAATAATAAATATATAATTCAGACAGTTAAATAAAATTTTATTATCATTATACCAGAAGTATAATTCATCATTTTTCATCAATACTGTTAAAAAAATATAATATATTACCATAAATAAGATAAATATTATAGCTATTATAATATTTACTTTCTTTTCTATATTTATGACTTTATTCAATTTTTCAACCTCCTTACTACTAAATATTATAAAAAATTACATTTTACTTAGCTACTTGGCCATTTCTGACAGTATTATCCCACCTGCTACAGATACATTAAGGGAGTTTATCTGCCCTTTAAGATGTATCTTCACTATTTTATCACAATGCTCCCTCACCTTTTTCCTCATGCCGTTTCCTTCACTTCCAAGTACAAGACAAACCTTATCAGGATATTTTTCCTCATAATAGAAACTCTCCCCGTCAGCTTCTGCACCATAGACTGTATATCCATACTTCTTAAACTTATCTATTGTATCTGCGATATTGGTAACTTTTACTATGTCTACATGTTCAATTGCCCCCGTAGAAGATTTTACCACAGTTTCTGTCACCTTCACATTATTCCTGTCCTGAATGACAATCCCGTCTGCACCAAAACATTCTGCACTTCTTATAATTGCTCCAAAGTTTCTCGGATCCTGAATCTGATCCAGAATAACCACTATCGACTTATCCTTTCTTAAAACCTTTTCCAGAAACTCTGTCATATCAAGATAATAATCAAACTCTGAAACCAGTGCTGCTACTCCTTGAGAATTATCCACCCTTTTATCTGTATAGAATACTTTTATATTCCTTCTGCTTGCCAAAGCCAGTATCTCTTTTATAGTATCCTTCCTTATCCCTTTATACACTTCTATTTTCTCTATATTCTTATCTGACTTTAAGGTTTCTATTACCGGATTTATCCCTATTATTTTTTCCATCTTCTCTCCTAGTTAAATCTAAATTCTTTTCTATTGTTTTATATTATACCACATCTAGCCCTATTTTAGTAAAATTTTATATCCGTCCTTACTTAATTCATAATTCATAACATCTATAGATATGAAAAAAGTTAGATATGAATTTATTGAAGGATTAAATAGCAAACTAAAAATAATAGGAAACTGTGATGAGATAAAAAAATCCGATAATCTAAAAAGCTAACATATATCAGAATTTTTTTAGATTTATCGAACTTTTTTCATCTGTTCGGTTGATGGGAAGCCCTTATTTAATTAAACCTTCTTTTTTCAGATAATTTCTCGCCACATCTTCAGCTTTTTCCCCTTTCACTGCTACCCTATAATTCATTTGGGACATTTCACTGTCTGATATCCTATCAGATAGTTTTTCCAGTATTCTCTTTAATTCAGGATGCTTTTCTAAAGTATTTTTTTTCATAAGAGGAGCTCCCTGATAAGGTGGAAACAGTTTTCTGTCATCTTCTAGTACCACAAGGTCATACTGGGCAATTTCAGCATCTGTAGAGTAGGCATCTATCAAGTTTATATCTCCGCTCTGAATTGCAGCGTATCTTAACTTTGGTTCAAATTCCTTTATATCATCCAGTTCAAGAACATACAATTTTCTAAGTCCTGGATATCCATCTTCCCTGTCATTAAATTCTCTTGTAAATCCTGCTTTTATTTTCTCCTTAATTTTAGCAAGATCCGAAATCCTGATTATTCCATTTTCTTCTGCAAATTTTCTTGGAACAGCTAGGGCATAAGTATTATTATATTTCATAGGACTTAACATCACCATGTTAAATTTCTTTTCCATTCCTGACCTTGCCTGTTCAAAAACTTTTTGTGCATCATTACTTGCAGGTGTTTCCTTCAGGAAGGTGAAAACTGCTGTCCCTGTAAATTCAGGATAAATATCTATATTTCCTGATTTCAGAGCATTAAATACAAATGTAGTTGTCCCCATTCCCACTTTCAGCTCCACCTTTATATCGGTATTTTCTTCTATTAAAAGTTTATACATATTTATCAGTATTTCAGGTTCAGTTCCCAGTTTCCCTGAAATTACAAGTTTTTTCCCTTTCCCCATAATACCTGTATAACTGGAACCAAAAACAAAGACTGCTATTATAAGCATAAGGGATATCATTATTTTCTTCAGGCTGAATTTCTCCATCCTTTTAAAGATATAATCAAATGCTACTGCAAGTAGTGCTGCAGGAATTGCACCTAGCAGTATCAGATAGTTGTTATTCCTATCAAGACCAAGTAATATGAGTTTTCCCAGACCTCCTGCCCCCACAAGTGACGCCAGTGTTGCAGTTCCTATTATCAGTACTGCTGCTGTCCTTATTCCTGCCATTATAACAGGCATTGCAAGAGGAAGCTGTATCTTGACCATCTGCTGCAATCTATTCATCCCCATCGCCCTTGATGCCAGCATATATACCGGATCGACTCCTATTATTCCCGTATATGTATTCCTCAGTATAGGGAGCAGTGAATATATGGTAAGGGCTATGACAGCAGGTTTCCTTCCTATCCCTACTAGAGGAATGAGAAGTGCCAGTATTGCAAGTGAAGGAACTGTCTGCATAATACCTGTTATCCCGATAACGGAATCAGCTATCCTTTTGTGGTAGCTTAAAAATATCCCTAGAGGTACAGCTATTAAAAGAGCTATAATCAGTGCAATAAAAGAAATCTGTATATGTTCCATTATCGCCTTTAAAAGTTCTTCCTTCCTTTCTACTAAAGTTAAATATAGTCCGTTCATTATTTTTTCCCCCTCTTATTTCCTGATGAAATAAATTCCTTCACAAATTTATTTTGCGGATTTCTTCTTATTTCCTCTTCACTTCCCTGCTGCACCAGTTCTCCGTCCTTTATAATGCATATCTTGTCCCCCAGATAGAAGGCTTCCTCTATATCATGTGTTACAAATACTATTGTCTTATTTATTTTCTGCTGCATTTCCTTTATATCCTTCTGAAGTCCTCCCCTTGTAACAGGATCAAGTGCACTGAAGGGCTCATCCATCAATATTATTTCCGGATCTGCTGCCAAGGCTCTTGCTATCCCTATCCGCTGAGCCTCTCCTCCTGACAGCTCCTGGACATTCCTTTTCCTATATTTTTCAGAATCAAGTCCTACCATTTTCAGAAGTTCATCTATCTTTTCATTTATCCTATTTTTCTTCCATTTTTTCAGTTCCGGTACAACTGAGATATTTTCCTCCACAGTCATATGCGGAAAGAGGGCTACCTGCTGCAATACATATCCCATACCCCAACGTAATTTATGAATATCGTACTCCCTTATATCCTGTCCCTTTATAAGCACTTCCCCAGAAGTATTGTCTTCCAGCCGGTTTATCATTTTCAGGGCTGTAGTCTTTCCGCTTCCGCTAGGTCCTATAAACACTGTAATCTCACCACTGTTTATCTTCAGATTAATATTTTTAAGGCCTTCATTTCCATTGGGATAAGTCATTCCCACGTTTTTAAATTCTATCATAATTTTAATATTCCCTTCAAATTTACTCTATTCTCTTCCTTAATTACAGTTTCCAGGTCATCGGCTTTGTAGTCCATTATCTTTTTCAGCATTTTCAACATTATCAAGCATTTTTTTCAGTAATTTTTCCATTGTCCTTATTTCTTCAGCTGTAAATCCTTTATAACTACAATCCAGCATTATTTCAGATATCTCATCATATTCCTTTTTTAATGTTGCTGCATACTTAGTCAGTTTTATCAATGTTTTCCTTTTATCCTTTTCATCAGGTATCCTTTTAATGAGTTCTGATTTTTCCATCCGATCTATCATAGTCGTCAACGAACTCATGGCAAGCCCTGTCTTTCCAGAAAGTTCCCTTATACTTATCCCATCCTTTTCCCATAGTACATGAAGTATTCTTCCCTGTTCACCATTAAAGGCATCAATATTCCTTTCAGATAATATCTTATTCATAAGCCTCCCATTTATCTGCCGTATCCTGCTTATATATAGCCCACAATTTAATGACATTTTTCCTCCATTTTTATTATAATATTAAAATTTTTCATACACTTCCTTTATCTATCTGTCACGTATACCCCTTAAATAATGGTTTCTTGCGTTTTCAAGCTGCTTCAACATAAAAACATCTCCTCGATTCTATTACTATATAGTAATATATTACTATATTAAATTAATTTTGTCAATATAATTATACAGCCATTATACATATAGAAAATTTAAATTAATAAATTACAGCTATTAATAGGATATTTTTTGTGAAATTTATATTATTTATTGATTTATTTCACACTTTATGATACTGTGTTACTATATAGCAATATATATTGTGAGGAGGTTCCACATGTCTAAAAATAAAGAAATATTACCAAATAAAAAGAAAGACAATACTGAGAAGGCTGTAGTTTTAAAAAAGCCATGTTCTGCAAAAGAACTGGAAATTTCCAAAATTCCTGTTCCCGAAATAAAACCTGGATGGGTACTTATTAAAATAAAGGCTTTTGGTATTAATAGGGCAGAAATCCTGACTAGAAACGGACATTCCCCTTCTGTAAAACTTCCAAGGGTCATAGGAATCGAATGTGTGGGGATCGTTGAAAATCCTTCTGATAGCTCCTTTAAAAAGGGAGAGCCTGTCTTTTCAATGATGAACGGTATGGGAAGGGATTTTGACGGAAGTTACGCTGAATACACTCTAGTTCCTTCAGAGCAGGTCTACAGACTTAATTATGATATTTTTAAAAATTTGGATAAACAACGTAAAGATATATCCACCGATACAGATAAAGATGGATTTTCAGAATGGGCAAAAGCCGCTGCCTATCCAGAGCTTTATTATACTGCCTACGGCTCTTTATTTAAAAGCCTTAGACTAAAATCAAAAGAAGCCCTTCTCATAAGGGGTGGGACAGGTTCAGTGGCACTTGCAGCAATTCAGCTGGCAAAAGCTGTAAATGCTACAGTGATAGCAACTACCCGTAATAAATCAAAAGAGTCTTTCCTAAAGGAAAAAGGTGCAGACATAGTTATAGTAGAAGATGATCTTTTTGAAGAAAATCTGAAAACATATTGTCCTAATGGAGTTGATAAAGTTCTTGAGCTGATAGGATCTTCCACTTTAAAATCGTCCCTAAAGGCAACCATGCAAGGTGGGATTGTTTGTATGACCGGCTGTTTAGGCGGCTGGGTAGTGGAACAGTTTGAACCTTTAGATGATATTATTTCAGAATCATACCTGACTTCCTTTAATAGCACCTTTATTAAAAAGGAAACTATAGAGGAAATGTTCCAGTTTATATCAGAAAATCATATAGAACCTTATATTTCAATGACTTTTACATTGGATGAAATCTCTAAAGCCCATAAATATCTTGAATCAAATAAGACAAATGGAAAGGTCGTTGTTATAACCTTCTAATATTTCAACATTATGTCTTATCTCTTTTTAAATTTGTTCAATAAAATTATTTATTTTAGGTGTAGTGGTATGTGTATAATTACAATATTTGTTGGAATATTCAATCTTTTTAGTTTACAACCATACCACTACTATACATATCATAGTTACAAAATTGTAGTAGTTCTTTTAAAATAATTATATTTTCTGCGTTACAATTGAACTAAGAAAAAACTCTTCATTCTGTTGGAAAATCTTTTACTAAAAACTAGCTTTAAATCCTATTCCCCCTCTGAAATTATCTCCCTTAGTATCATATCCAAGATTTAACATCACTTCAAATAACCTATTTTCAAGTCCTATGTTTAAATCTGTCTTAAAATTCCCTTTCCTATTCTCCTTTTCATTTCTCAAATTATA
>JBGXYD010000066.1:0-19928 GCA_041815005.1 Leptotrichia sp.
AGAAAAACATTGACTATACTAAACCTTATTTTATACGAGGTGAGACATATGAGTGACAAGCAGAAATGGAAAAAGTTTTTTTCCTATTATAAACCCTACAGAAAACTCCTTTTTGCAGATTTATTCTTTGCATTTTTAGGAGCTCTTTCTTCATTGATCATCCCAATTATTATACGTTATATAACAATGGATATTATTTATAGGGAATCTGATACTGCTATAAAAGCTATTTTTTTTCTTTTGTGTTGTATGTTAGGAATAATATTGTTAGAAGCTTATTGCAACTTCTTCATTACCTTTTATGGCCATATGATGGGGGCAAAGATGGAATTTGATATGCGTAATGAAATTTTCCAGCATTATCAGAAACTATCCTTCAGTTTTTTTAACAACCAAAAGACAGGACAGTTAATGTCCAGGATTACAAATGATCTTTTTGATATAAGCGAACTTTTTCATCACGGCCCCGAAGATATTATTATTTCCATAATAAAACTTATAGGGTCGTTTACAGTATTATTTCTGATAAATACTAAACTTGCTCTGATTGCCTTTGGGATAACTCCTATAATTATTTTATATGCGAGGTATTTAAATATTAAAATGAAAAGGGCATTTCTTCGAAACAGGAGAAAAATTGCCGATATAAATGCTCAAATTGAAGATAATCTTTCTGGAATAAGGGTTGTAAAATCTTTTGCCAATGAAGATATAGAAATAAAAAAGTTTTCAGAGGGGAATTACAAGTTTGTCCAAAGTAAGAAAGACAGTTATAAATATATGGGATACTACCATTCGGGACTAAATGCCCTTATTACCCTTATAAGTGTGGTCGTAATCGGTGCAGGAGCTTATTTTATAACTAAAGGAACCATGAACATTCCTGATTTTATAACTTTTCTCCTTTACATAGGAAATTTTACTGAACCTATAAAAAAACTTATTAATTTTACTGAGCAGTTTCAAAATGGGATTTCAGGATATGAGAGATTTATCGAAATACTTTCCATAAATCCTGATATTAAGGATAAGCCTAATGCTGTGGAAATGAAAGATGTAAAAGGTTTTATTTCTTTTAAAGGCGTTTCCTTTAACTATTCTGAAAATACTGAAAAGGTACAATTTTGATGTAATGGCTGGTGAATATATCGCCCTTGTGGGACCCTCAGGGGCAGGAAAGTCCACCTTATGTAGCCTGATTCCCAGATTTTACGATGTTTCTTCAGGAAGTGTGAAAATAGATGGGCAGGACATAAGAAATTTTAAGCTTAAGAGCCTGCGGGATAATATCGGAATTGTTCAGCAGGATGTATATCTGTTTACAGGGACAGTGGCGGATAATATAAGATATGGAAAACCTGATGCTACAGATGCTGAAATAATAGAAGCTTCTGTAAAGGCAAATGCCCATGACTTTATTATGGAGCTTCCTGATGGATACAATACGGATGTGGGACAAAGAGGAGTTAAACTTTCAGGAGGCCAGAAACAGAGACTCTCAATTGCAAGGGTATTTTTAAAGAATCCCCCTATACTCATATTTGATGAGGCTACAAGTGCCTTAGATAACGAAAGTGAAAAAGTGGTGCAGGAATCTTTGGAAAAACTTGCTAAAAATAGAACTACATTTGTCATTGCTCATAGGCTATCCACTATACGAAATGCCCAAAAGATATTTGTTTTAACTGAGGAAGGAATTACTGAACAGGGAACTCATAATGAACTTATTTCAAAAGAGGGAATATACGCAAAACTTTATAATATGCAATTTGAAAAATTTGGTGTATAATATATTATATTTTAATTTATTGGAGGAATTTATATGAATGAAACATTAAAGGTTCTGATAGAAAGAAGAAGCATAAAAAAATATAAGAATGTTAAAATTGATGTAAACCTGCTAAATCAGATTTTAGAAGCGGGAACTTATGCAGCAAACGGTAAGGGTCTCCAGGGAACAGCCATTGTAGCTACTCAAAATACTGACCTTATAAGAACATTGGAACAGATGAATGCTCAGGTAATGGGCAATCCCGAGGCTAGGCCCTTTTATAATGCCCCAACTGTGGTAATTGTATTTGGGGACAGTTCCATTTCTACATATGTGGAAGACGGAAGTCTTGTGATTGGAAATCTCATGAATGCAGCACATGCCCTAAATGTGGACTCCTGCTGGATTCACCGTGCAAAACAAGTTTTTGAGTCGGAAGAGGGGAGAAAACTTGCTCGTGAATGGGGGGTAGAAGATAAATATACCGGAATCGGTTTTTGTATACTTGGATACAGGGATTGTGATTATCCTGATCCAAAACCTAGAAAAGATGATTTTGTAAGAATTATTTTATAAAAAATTAAGGGGATACTCAATTAATTATGAAGAAAAAAAAACAAACTTCTGATACTTTTCGTATGGCAATGCTTTTAAGTATGGTAGGTGGCTTTACAGATTCCTATACTTTTTTTATGCGGGGAAGAGTTCTTGCTAATGCTCAAACAGGAAATATTGTATTTCTGGGGTTAAGGCTTATTGAAAAAAGATGGCATGAAGCATTTTTCTATTTTCTACCTGTATTTGCCTTTGTTGTGGGAATACTCATTGCCGAATCCATAAGAGACCGATTTGGAAAATCAAAGTTTCATTGGAGGCAAATTATACTTATAATTGAGATAATAGTTCTTGCTATGTGCGGGTTTGTACCACGTGGGGAGCTTGATGTTTTTGTAAACATTGCTATTTCCTTTATGTGCTCACTTCAAGTGCAAGCATTCAGGAAAACAAATGGAAATAACTCTGCCACTACAATGTGTACAGGTAATTTAAGAAGTGGGACTGAAAGTCTTTACTATTTCCTTTCCAAAGGAAAGGAAGATGACAGAAAAAATTTTATGATTTACTACGGCCTTATATTCTTTTTTGTAATAGGAGTAATAGCAGGAGCATTTTTTTCAGAAATATTCCATGAAAAATCTATCCTAGTATGTTCACTTATACTTACTACAGTTTTCATTACAATGTTTAAGGATAAGTTATAATAAAAACTAGGTGTAACCAGAGTATTATTTAGCGATATTACTAGATATGACACGCTTTAAGTAAATCTGAGTTTTCAATATACAGTATACCTAAATATAAGAGCATGTTTATGTTTAATTTAAATTTATCCTTTGTGTAAAGGGATTAATGAAAAAATAAAAAGGATTTCCAAAATATTCTTATTAACTGTAGGAATGTTGGAATATTTATTACCAGTTTCCTCGCTTCAAAAAATCTAGTACAGAAAAAGGAATTTTTCTTTATTTTTTTCTTTTTAAGTACATATTTTTTAAGTCTGTCTATTTCCAGATAGTTGAAAAAATAAAACATATTTGGTATAATATTTTGTCTGAATAACAAAAAAATTAAAATAGCGCCAGACCTTAAATGATTTAAGGAGACGAGGAAAAGAGTTATCGAACTTTCGGCGGATGCTCTTTAGGTGATCACAGCCTGAATAATATACAAAAGTCATAAGAAATTATGAAACAAAAGTATTATAGTGATTGTTTTTCAGACAAAAATATTTTTTAGAAGGAGAATGACACTATGTGCGGAATAGTAGGTTATATTGGGTCTCAAAATGCCCAGGAATTCGTTATAGACGGATTAGAAAAATTTGAATACAGAGGTTATGACTCTGCAGGCATAGCTGTAAACACAGGGGGAAACAGCTTTGAAATAGTAAAAAAGGTAGGTAGGCTTCAAAATCTTGCTGATGCCTTAAAGGAAAAACCATTACAGGGAACAATGGCTATAGGCCATACAAGATGGGCAACTCACGGAAAACCGTCTGATGAAAATTCACATCCACATTATAATCGGACAAAGGATATAGTTGTGGTACATAATGGAATTATAGAAAACTATCTGGAACTGAAAAGGGATCTTACAAAAAAAGGATACATCTTCCAGTCTGAAACTGATACGGAAGTAGTAGCACATCTTTTAAGTGAAATATATGAAGGAGATCTTCTGGAAGCTACTAAAAAATTATTGACTATTATAAAGGGAGCCTTTGCGTTAGGGATAATGTCTGTAAAGGAGCCTGACAGACTAATTGCTGTAAGGAAAGAAAGCCCTCTGATAGTAGGACTTGGGAAGGGAGAAAACTTTATAGCTTCTGATATACCTGCTATATTAAAACATACTAGAGATGTCTATTTGATAGAAAATGGGGAAATTGTCGAAATAAAAAGAGATTCAGTTAAAATAATGGATTCTCAGGGAAAGGAAGTTAAAAGGGAAATTACCCATATTGAATGGGATATGGAAGCAGCCTCTAAAGGTGGATATGAATATTTTATGGAAAAGGAAATATATGAACAGCCTGAAGTTCTTATAGAAACTTTAAACAGTAGAATAGATGAAGAAAGAAATATTAATTTTGATGATGCGGGTCTTACAAAGGAATATCTGAAAGGTGTAAGCAATGTTTACATTGTAGCATGTGGAACTGCTTATCATGCCGGGCTGGTAGGAAAATACATCATAGAAAAAAAGACACGGATAAAGGTTGATGTCGAAGTTGCATCAGAATTCAGATATAGAAATCCTGTTATAGACAATAATACATTAGTAATAGTGCTAAGTCAGTCTGGAGAAACATTGGATACTTTAGAAGCTATGAAGGAAGCTAAAAGGAATGGTGCCAGAGTTGTTGCCATAACAAATGTTGTTGGTTCATCAATAGCAAGGGAAGCTGACCATGTAATATATACTTGGGCAGGACCGGAAATAGCAGTTGCTTCCACAAAGGCATATACTACTCAAATGGTTATCCTTTATCTACTTGCAACTGACATGGCTATAAAATTCGGTAAAATAACAAGGGCTGAATACGAAAATGATATTACAGGATTATTCCGTCTGAAGTCAAAAATTGAAGAAGTTTTAACATATGCTGATAAAATAAAAGAGGTTGCAGATAAAATAAAGGATCAAAATAGTATGTTCTACCTTGGACGAGGGCTGGATTATGTTATTGCTGTTGAAGGGGCATTAAAGTCTAAGGAAATTTCATATATTCATTCAGAGGCATTTGCTTCGGGAGAATTAAAACATGGTACAATTGCCTTAATTGAAGAAGGTGTCCCTGTAGTTATTAATGTTACCCAGTCAGCCTTATTCGATAAGTCCGTTTCAAATATAAAAGAAGTGGCAGCTAGAGGTGCTTATGTCATTGCAATAGCTAAAGAAGGTAATACTGTCGTAGAAGAAGTGGCAGATGAAGTATTTTATATACCAGATGTAGCAGATGAATATACAGGATTTTTAAGTATAATAATACATCAATTATTAGCTTATTACTTATCAAAATTAAAGGGAAATGATGTTGATAAGCCTAGAAATCTAGCAAAATCAGTTACAGTTGAATAACCAAAAATAAAAGAGGCTCATGCCTCTTTTAAAATTTACTGAATATTGATATATTAATAATTTTTAATAGAAATATTATTTACTATTTTTTCTATTATTAGTTTTCTGTCAGTATTTCTCCTCTTCTTAAAGCACCTCTCATATTTTGGATAACATTATCCATTTCTTCAAGTTTTTTAAGGATTTTCTTTTCTTCTTCACTTGTTTCTATTATTCTGGCAATCCCTCCATTTTTAATTATAATCCTCTTATTTGCAATAAGTGCCAATGTAGGATCATGAGTTGCCATAAGGACTATTTTATCTGAAGACACAAGTAAATCCAATGCCTTTTTCCTATCTATACCAGCATTTTCAATTTCATCTATAAGTACTATAGGAGATGAACTTAATATCGCAGTATCTGCTATCATTAAAGCCCTCGACTGTCCTCCACTAAGAGCCGTTACAGGCGTATCTATATTAAACTGCTCTCCTGCAAGCCTGTTTGCTTCCTCTATAATTTTACCCGTAACCTCTTCTATATTATCTATCATTCTGCTCTTTGCATGTAGTTCCAAAAATTCCTTTACAGACAGATCCATTACAAAATTCATATTTTGTGAAAGTTGTGCCACCAGCTTATTATTCGATGAAAAACGCCATTTTTTATCTGGAAGTTCTCCATTTATAAGGATACTTCTTTTTGTTGGAGTATCCTTCTGGGCAGTCCATTCTATATCTGCAAGAAGTCTTGATTTACCAGAACCCGTAGGCCCTACTATTGATATAATTTCAGATTTATGTATATCCAGTCTCTCAAATCCTTCCGGATTCCCTGACTTATCCTGTCCTGCCAGTATTGAAAGTACATCTACCCCCTGTTCTTCCTCCATCCCCAGAAATGCCTTCATCTGCCCTATATACTCAACCAGATCAAGCTTTATCTTTTCAGTATCCAGAGCCATGTCTTCTATCTGTTCGATGGTAAACGTATCAAGATATTCACTGAATGTAGATTCTTCAAATCCTTTTACGCTTATCATGTTCTCATTGAAAAAGTTTTCTACAAAAGGATATCTTATAAGAAGCTCCCCTATCTTCAGTCCATCTGTCAAATTCTTATCTGTCTTACTCATTATTTCCTCCAAGGTTCATTTTTCTTACATTTCCCATCTGATACTTCTCTCCTATCCTAGTCTCTCCCAGGCAATAGGAACATAGTGCTGACGGCATAGGAAATCTCAGTTTTTTCCCCTGTACAGTTTCTATATCCATCTCCTTCTCATATAGAAGTGTACTTAATTCATATGCCCCCTGACCTGTAAGCCCGTTTACATGCATTGTTACTGCCGTAGGATTTACAGAATTTACACGTGAGGCAAATACCTCCCTTTCAGCCTGGGATACTATATCCCCCTTAGTTATTATTACTATGTCTGCTGATTTAAGCATAGGTCCTATTTTCTTGGGTGTATTTATCCCTGATAGGTTATCTATCACGCATATTCCCTTTATATCCTTTATGTAAGGGGAACATCTGTTGCATAGCCCTGCAGATTCAGTTATAAGCATAGAAATCCCTAGACTTCTTCCCCATTGAACCACCTCTTCTATATTTGATACAAAAAAATGATCTGGGCAGAGAGCTCCTGAAAGTCCTTTTTTTACTGGAATGCCTGCCTTCTCATATAATATGTCATCATCTGTATACAAACAGTCAAACTTAACAACTCCTACAGATATACCTTGCTGTTTCAAGGCATCTATAGTCTTTAAAATTACACTTGTCTTCCCTGATGAGGGAGGACCTGAAAAAACTACTAGATTCATAATTCCTTCTTTTCCTTTCTTAATTTTCTAAAAATCCTGTTTTACCTAGTAATACCGCTTTCATTACTTATCATTATTATATGTTTTCATTGTTATATGCTTCCATTATTATTCAATTTCACTATTATCCACTATTATTTACTGATATTTCATCATTTCCTATAACTCCATTATTGCTTCATTAAAGTCCTTTTCACATTGTCTTACAAGAGCTCCAACATCATTACTATGGATAAAGTCCCACCCAACCCATTTGAAATTTTGATGAGGCTCCAGATGATTGTCTACGTTAGGGTTAGTTGAAGGAAATTTTCCATTGGCTGAAAACAGGGTCCCAATTTCCTTTGACATAAAAAAATCTATAAAGGGCTTTACCTTATCAGCCTTTTCCCTTTTGGAAATCATAAATATAGGACTTAACAATGCTCCATCCTTTGGCCATACTGCATACATATCTGTCGATCCCATCAACATCTGTGTAAAGAAATAAGGTATTATACTTACTGCAGGTGCATCATTGCTTCTTGATTTTGCCTTTACCATCTGTGCAGGATGCAGGCTCTTCTTATAGGATCTCGCCAGCTTACGTATCCCCTCTTTCCCGAATTCCTTGTAAATAGTTATTACCAGGGCGTTAAACAGGTCAAGATCATTCATTGGAAGGGCAACTGAATCCTCATATTCCTCACCCAGTATATCTTCCCATGTTTCAGGCACTTTCCTGTCCCCAAGTACCTGAGTATTTATAAGGAATACCGCAGGAACAACACCCATTATTGCGTACTGTTTCTTTGGATCCCTCAAGTCTATCCTGTCATTACAGAAATCCTTGTTCATTTCATCTATATATGTTTCGAAAATTCCGTTTTTCATGTACTGCCCCATCAGCTTCTCATCAAAGAACAGCTCGTATCCTGCAGAAAGAAGTACATCCGACACCTTATCAGGATCTCCCGTCTTTACCTTTTCCGTTACCCAGTCAAGTCCAAGATTTGCTGATTTTAGTTCATAAGCCACTTTATAGTCCCTTTTGACATTTTCTTCCTCTGTCCAGTTCTTAATCCCCTCCAGTAAAGGAATCCTTATGGGGCAAGGAAGCACTCCTTCTATAAGAAGATCTCCTTCCGTATTCCCTTTACTTTCCATCAGTGAGATATCTACATTTTCATCCTTATCTAGGAAAGAGACTAATTTTTCTTCAAATAACTGAGGATTTATTTTTCTGACTTTCAATGCCATGTCAAGGATAACCGTTTTTCCCATAGTTTTTAACATCTGTTCGTTTTTTAGCTGGTCAAATCCATTAGTAATAAAAAAATCCAATGACTCAGGATATTTTTCTATTATTGAATACAATGTGTCACTTAAACTGAAAAATTTGTTATTGTCCATTTTACACCTCTTTATTTTAAATTTATTTTGTTTTCCAAATTATATCATAAATATAAAAAAAATATGTAACTTAAGTTACATATTTACTAAAATATGTAAACTAAATAATTTTTCATATTATAAAACTTTCTTTCTAATATTTTTTAATAAATATATAGTTTATTATTTCTTTTATTTTCCTATTGACATTCCATATTTTATCATATATAATAAACGTATGAGTGACCGCTCATATATTTTAAATTTGTAATTAGAGGAGTAAATTTTATGAATGATTCAAAACAGATAAAGCTAAATATAACTGGACTTGACTGTGCCAACTGTGCTGCAAAAGTCGAACGAAAAATAAATGAAATGAAGGAAGTGACAGAAGCTACCTTAGATTTTCTAAATAAAAAGCTCATACTTACTTCCAATGAGAAAGATCACCATACTTTAATAACTTCTGTCCAGAAAGTTATTGATTCCATTGAGAACGGAGTTACAATCTCACCAATAAATCAAAATAATAATATTCATGGAAATCACATCCACACTCATGGACATTCCCATGAACATGCTCATAGTCATTCACACTCACACAGCCATGTTCATGGAACAGATGAGATAAAAAAGCTTATTGGCAAAATCATTATGGGGGGAATTTTATTTATAGCTGGATTTATTATTCCTGAAAGTAACCAGCTATTAAGATTTACCGCATTTTTTGCAAGCTATGTAATAATAGGTGGAGATGTGCTTTTATCTGCCTTTAAAAATATATTAAAAGGTCAGGTTTTTGATGAAAATTTCCTAATGAGTATTGCCACAGTGGGGGCTTTTGCTATAGGTGAATATCCTGAAGGAGTCGCTGTCATGCTTTTTTACCAGTTGGGAGAACTGTTTCAAGGTATTGCTGTAAACAGATCCAGAAATTCTATTGCTGACTTAATGGATATAAGACCTGATTATGCCAATCTGAAAATTGGAAACGACATTGAAAAAGTCTCTCCGGATACTGTAAAAATTGGAGATCTCATAATTATAAAACCTGGAGAAAAAGTACCTCTGGATGGGGAAGTCATAGAAGGACATTCTGCATTTGATACTTCAGCTTTAACGGGGGAATCACTTCCAAGGGAAATAAATCCTGGAGAAAATGTACTAAGTGGCTTTATTAATAAAACTTCCCTTATTACAGTGAAAGTTACAAAGCTGTTTTCTGAATCTACAGTTGCCAAGATACTCGATCTTGTGGAAAATTCAACTGCAAAAAAGTCCAGGACAGAAAACTTTATTACAAAGTTTGCAAGATATTACACTCCTGTAGTGGTAATTCTTGCTATGTTGATAGCTGTACTTCCACCATTTATTATTCCAGGGATATTATTTAAGGACTCCCTATATAGGGCTTTGATTTTCCTTGTAGTTTCATGTCCATGTGCCTTAGTAATCTCCATTCCGTTAGGATTTTTCGGTGGAATAGGAAGTGCCTCAAGACATGGAATCCTTATAAAGGGGGCTAATTATCTGGAAGCTCTAAACAATGTAGATACTGTTGTAATGGATAAGACCGGAACCCTTACTAAAGGTGTGTTTGAAGTTACTGAAATTAATGTAAATAGTAATATTGACGATAAAATTTCAGAGGATGACCTACTAAGGCTAGCTGCCCATGCTGAAAGTTTTTCAACTCACCCTATTGCACAATCCATAGTTAGAGCTTACGAGAAAAAAGGGAATGCTGTTGACAAGAGTATATTAAGTAGTTTTGAAGAAAAATCGGGATACGGAATAAAGGTTAATTTTGATGGTAAATCTGTTATTGCCGGAAATTATAGATTTCTGGAACTTGAAAATATTAAAATTGACAAGAAGGAAGATTTAGGGACTGTCGTATATGTGGCAACAGATGGAAATTATGTGGGAAATATCCTTATTGCAGATGAAATTAAAAGAGATGCCGAAAAAGCTGTTTCAGGTATGAAGGAAAACGGTGTAAAGAACATTGTCATGCTGACGGGAGATACTAAAGCAATCGGTGAAAATACAGCAAATAGACTTAATATTGATAAAGTCTATACTGAACTGCTTCCTGACCAGAAAGTGGAAAAATTGGAGGAAATCTTTAAAGAAAAATCTGATGACAAAAAAGTAATATTTGTTGGGGATGGAATAAACGATGCCCCTGTTCTTGCTAGAGCCGATATTGGTATTGCCATGGGAGGACTGGGATCTGATGCCGCCATAGAAGCTTCAGATGTGGTAATTATGAATGATGAACCTTCAAAAATAGTTACTGCCCTTAAAATTGCCAAAAGTACAAGGGCTATAGTATGGCAGAATATCTTCTTTGCTGCTGCTGTAAAAATTATAGTACTTATTTTAGGAGCCGGTGGACTTGCCACAATGTGGGAAGCAGTATTTGCCGATGTGGGAGTTGCCCTCCTTGCAGTACTTAATGCTATGAGAATTATTAGAAAGAAGTTTGATTAGTTTATTTCTATAATAAAGGGAGTGCCATAACTTTTTGCACTCCCTTATTTACTTAATATCCAAGTTTATCTTGAACATTCTTAATATCTTTAAATTCTAATTTTTTCATCTTAGGTCAGTTTAAAAAAATCAAAAAATACCTAATAATAAACCTCGAAAGATATTAGGATTCAGTGAGCTTAGCAAAGCTCACAATGAATATATTAGAAATAATAGAAATATTAACTAAAAAAAGTTATCTTAATTAATAAGGCTGTTATTTCAAATACCTACATCTTCACTTTGGCTGAATAATAATACACCTACCAAGGTTACAATTACAAGTATTATCTTTTTCAAAATTAAAACCTTCCAATTTATCCTTATTTTGTTATTAGATTTTGTATTGTTTTAAACATAAGACATTATTCAAAAATATAAACGATATTTTATAAATATTTCTCTTAATGTTCTTTTTAAAATATTATTTTAAATTTTGATATTGCTTTGACTTTTAAAACTTAAAAATATATTGCAAAATATTTTGTTAATAATTATTCTATGTTTATTTTTCTCCCATGATCATTCCTCTATGGATATATTCCTTTATTTTTAGTCCATGTCCCCACTTTTCAGCATAGGCATCTGTCACTTCGTCTGCCACAATCATTATATTTTTAAATCCTGCATTTTTTATTATTTTTTTCAGTTCTTCCGACGGAAGTGCCCCTCCCACTCATGTATTATGCATTTTTTCAGACTCTCTCCATTCTTCTGGTAAATCCTTCTTTAGCATAATATCTGAAATATAAAATTTTCCACCTGTTTTCAATATCCTGTAAATCTCATTATATACCTTCTGTTTTTCAGGCTCAAGATTAATTACACAGTTACTTATAACCTTATCCATACTATTTGCTTCAAAGGGCATTGATATAAGTGTCCCCTGTCTAAATTCTATGTTTTCAAACTTTTTCATATCTCGCATTTTTTCTGCTTTTTCTATCATTTCCTGAAGGCTGTCCAACCCGTATAAAGTCCCTGAATTAGGATATTTTATTCTCGTAAGAAATAAATCCTTTCCCCCTCCGCATCCTAAATCTACAAGGACTTCCCCCTCCATAAGTTCAAAGTTTTCTAGGGGATTCCCACACGAAAGTCCCATATCCGCACCTTTGGGGAGTTTTTCCATCAGTTCCCTACTATATCCAAGAGAACTGCTCACCTCATCTGAAGAAATTTCTGTACTATATTCGTTTGTGGATATTTTTCTATAAAATTCATCAACACTTTTCCGTATATTTTCATTTTTATTTTCCTTAGTCATTGAATCTCTCCCTTTTGTATTTATAAAATAAATATTTTTAAATTTTAAGTTTTCAGATGTATCCTAAAAACACTATTTTTACTCCTATTTTACCTCAGCTTATGACCATGTTATTTACCTTTTCTTCTGCCTTTGTTATAAGAAGCACTCCTTTAGACAGTGCTTTCATTATTTTCCCTGAATATTTGAGGACATTAATTTTTTCCTGTTTATTTTAAGCCACTTACTTTATATATATTTATTTTTCCCCACTTCTTATCTTAATAACATATTTCCTTTATGGAAGTTTATTTCCTGCTGCCTTGTATATTTCGTACCATTCCTCTTTAGATAAGGTAATACCAGATGCCTTTGAAACATTAGAAATCCTTTGACTATTCATACTTCCTATGACAACTTGCATCTTTGCAGGATGCCTTAAAATCCATGCCACAGCAATGGCATTTGGAGTCACCTTATACTTTTCACTTAATCTGTCCAGCACTTTATTTAATTCAGGAAATTTAGAATTGCCTACAAACACTCCTTCAATAAAACCGTACTGGAATGGAGACCATGCCTGTATAGTCATATCCTTTAATCTTGAATACTCAAGTATACCGTTATCCCTATCAATTGCTGAATCATTCCTAATGTTCATATTTATTGCCTGATCAATCATTCCTGTGTGCATTATACTAAACTGAAGCTGATTTATAATAAGCCTATGATCTATATACTTCTGTAAAAGTTCAATTTGAGCCGGTGTCTGGTTGCTTACTCCAAAATATTTTACTTTTCCTTCATCATACAGTTTATTAAAGGCTTCTGCCACTTCCTCAGGTTCCATAAGGGAATCCGGTCTATGTAAAAGCAGAGTATCCACATAGTCCATCCCCAACCTTTTTAAACTGTTGTTTAAAGCATTTATTATATGTTCCTTGGAAAAGTCAAAAAATCCTTCCCTTATTCCACATTTTGTCTGGACAATAACATTCTCCCTTTTTATTTTTCCTTCCTTTAAAATTTTTCCAAAAATTTCTTCACAAGTTCCTTTTCCATATATGTCAGCATGATCAAAAAAGTTTATTCCTGACTCCAGTGCTGTCATTACAGCTTTTTCCCCTTCACTATGAGACACTTTATATATCCTCATACACCCAAGTACTATTTCAGAACCTTCAAATCCAGATTTTCCAATATTAATGTTTTTCATCCCTTCATCTCCTTTAATATATTATTTTTTTAATTATACCATATCATTTATTTTTTTATTAGCTATTTTTCTGTTTTTCAATAGTAAAATTTTATCTTATAGCTTTTATTTCTTTAAAGGATTATAATATATTGAAATTCAAATTTTTTTATGATAAAATTCGATAACAGTAGTTATTGAATTAAATCTGTTACATAGGACATTTTAGAAAGAGAGTGGTAATTATGTTAAAAAAATTTATTATTATGACAGTGATTTTAGTAAGTATAGCAAGTTTGGCAACAGAAGATCTGCTAGCTTCAAATAGTAATAAAAAAACAGAAACTACACAGATAAAAGCCATTGAGGCTAAAGGAACATCAGTTACTTTTGAAAAAATGGAAAATCCCGGGAATGTTGCTGAAAAATTTATTAAGGAATACCTTGATTTAGACAATACAAGAGGAGATTTTGACAAATGGTTTTCCACAGCTCCAATAACTTCTAAATTTAGGACAGAACTCAAGGAACGTTATCGTGCTTTAAAATTATCGGAAAAAATTCTTAATGGAGAAACATCAGAAAAAAAACTAAATGCCAAAGATAAAGCTCTTCTAAAGAAATACAGCGGAATTGAATATGATCCACTATTGGGAAGTATTATTATTGATGTTAGGGATGAAAGTGTATTTGTTCTAAAAGGTATTGATGAAAAGGGTAATATTTTTACACTAAAGGACAAGTGGGAAGAGCATTTTACATCCCCTTCAGGAGAAAAAGTACATCAGGGGGGACAGGAAATAAAGCTGAAAATGATAAATCAAAATGGTAAATGGCTAGTTGACGGAATCGTAAACTAATAATCAGCTTTCACACAATAAAAATAAGAATTACTAAGCATTAACCGAAAAAGTAAAAACAGATCTTAAAGATAGTTTATTGATATTAAAAGGACGAATTTTAAATAATCCGTCCTTTTTTATTATGATCATTCATTTAATATTTTCATTACAACATTTTATATTTTTCTATATGTCCTCATTTTTTAAAATGTTTCCATTTAAAATTTTTTTCCTAAAACCTTCTACGTCCTCCCCTACCCGGAAACATCTGATTTGTCAGCTCTGTTAGCTTTTTTCCATTGACATATATTGTTCCTCCATTTAATTTACCTAACCCATCAAAATCGAAAGCTGATCCTGCTGTAATATCAAAATTCCCTCCGTTAATAGTTAAATCTCCATTGGAATCAAAGGCATCTGTATCCCCTTCTGCCATAACAACCTTTATATTTCCTCCGTTTATTTCCAGATGAATATTACGGGCTGTAGTCTTTTCAGCCGCATTAACCCCATCATCAGAAGCCTTTATATCTATATCTCCGTTATTTATCTGGACATGAGTTGCTTCGATTCCCTCTGCCCCATCTATTTTAAATGTCCCCCCATCAATTATTGCAAATGTTGTTGCTTGTATCCCGTCATCCTTAGCCTTAATATCAAATGTTCCTCCTGAAATATATACAAATCCTGAGGTATTGTCATCTGAATTTTCACTATGAACTCCATCTTTTGCCGTATCCATAGTAAAGTTCCCTCCACTTATCCTAACAGAATTATCTCCTTCAAGAGAATGCTTTTCAGAAATTATTGTATATACTCCTCCAGTTATTTTCAAGTTATCCTTGGAAGTTACCCCATTTCCCGTAGTTGATGTAATTGTAGTTTTTCCGTTTCCATTGAGGGTCAAATCGGAATTTGAGAAAATAACACTATCTATCTTTTGGCTTCCGTCGGTTGTAAAATCTCCTGTTACCTTTAATGTATTACTGCTATTCTGTAAAGAATTTACCAAAACTTTACCTGCTGATTTAACATATATTGCCGGAAAATTTCTATTAGTTATGTTTACTCCGTCTAATAATATTTTTACTGTAGAATTTGCAGGAGCATTGACTATAATTTTACTTTCCTCTGCTGTACCGCTTATTATATAAGTGCCCTCTTTATCAATATTTATAGTTTGATTCCCTTTTATATAATGTCTTGTTGCATTTGACTGGCTTACTGTCTGTTCCTTATCTTCTGCAGTAAACAGAGTTTTTAAATCTACAAGATTACTCCCCTTAGTTGTAGCAGTCGAAGGCGAAGATGTTGTATTTTTAGATACTGCTATCACCTGATTGCCTCCTATACCTGTATCACTACCTGTTTCATTACCTGTTGATTTTGCCATGCACCCTGTTGAAAATATACCTATTGAAATAATTGATACTATAATAAAATTCTTTTTCCTACTTAATCTATTCATGATAATCTCTCCCTTGTCTATAATTTTTTCCAATATTATTAAAAATTTTTAGTACTTTTTATTCTTAGTACATATATATTTATTTTATTCTACATTATAATTATGTTTTTTTTATGTCCGTTTGGATATATTTTTATTATAAAAATCAATTTTCTGATGTTCCATTTACATCACTTGACAAAAATATTTTTTTATTATAAAATAATTTAAAAATGCAAATGAATCGCATTTTTTTAAATTTATATGGAGTAAAAATATGAAACTGACCGAAAAAAGAAAAGAAATTCTAGGAATTATATATTCTTCAAAAGTTCCTTTAAATGCAAAAAACCTAAAGCATAAGGTGAATTTTGATCTTTCAACAATATATAGGGCTTTGGATTTTCTGGAAAAAAATAAGTATATATATTCCCTTGATTTTGAAAATGAAAAGTATTATTTCAAGGACGAAAACGCCCATTTTTTTATATGCAGTTCGTGCAGACATATGGAGTTCCTTCCAGGATTTTCTTCGATAGAAACAGAGGCAAGACGACTAAGGAAAAAGGGATTTTCTTTAATATCTCACTTGTCTATTTTCAAAGGAAAGTGTAATGACTGTAACGACTAATTATATATTTTAATAAAAATGCAAATTACATAAGGAGGAAACAAATGAAAAAACTGTTTACAATTTTTATGCTGGGAATCATTCTCTTTTCATGTGGAAAAAAAGAGGCTCCAGCAGAAAATGAATCAAGCAAGGGAGAAAAAAAAGCATCAGTTGTGAAGAAAAAGGAAAAACTTACTGCCAGTACCCCTCCCCTTAAATGGCTTGTGGAAAAAATTGCAGGAGATGAATTTGAAGTCATTTCAATTATTCAGCCCAATATGAATCATGAACTTTTTGACCCTAAACCGGAAGATTTAAGAACTCTTGAAAATTCTAAGCTGTTTTTCACATATAATGCTCTGAGTTTTGAGGAAAAAATAACAGACACCATTACCGACAAGAGAAAAATAATAGATTTGCTAAAAAACGCCAATAAGGATCTTCTACTTGAAGAACATGATCATGATGAGGACAATCATGGACACGACCACGGAGATTTTGATCCCCATGTGTGGTTTTCTTTGGAATTGATGCCTATGTTTGCAGAAAATATAAAAAACAGGCTTATAGAGACTTATCCTCATAAAAAAGAAACATTTGAAAAGAACTATAGTATATTTTTGGAGGAACTAAATGCCTTCAAACAGGAAATAAATGGAAAAATGTCTTCAAAGTCAAAAAAATATTTTATGAGCTATCATCCTACTTTGGGATATTTTCTAAAGAATTACAATATTAAGGAAATTTCTGTGGAATATCAGGGAAAGGAGCCTTCTGCTAAAAAAATAAAGGAAATCATAGAGGAGGCAAAAGAGCACAGCATAACGACAATTCTTGTGCAACCTCAGTTTCCAAAGCAAAGCATAGAAGTTATATCAAAGGAAATTCCTAACTCAAAAATTGTCGAATTTAATCCAGATGAGGAAAATGTCTTTGAAAACTTGAAAAAATTTGTAAATAATCTAGAATAAAATATTGAGGTGATGAAAGTTAATGGATGATAATAAGCTGTGTGCTGAAAAAGTAAACAATGATGAAAAAATCCTTTTATCTGTAAAGGATTTGACATTCAGATACAGAAATAACACTATTTTGGATAAAGTTAATTTTAATATCTATAAAGGCAAAAATGTGGCTATTCTCGGTCGCAATGGTGGAGGGAAATCCACCTTAATTAAGGTTATTCTTGGTTTTCTTAATAAAAGCTCTGGAGAAATAAAATTTTCCATTGATAGTTCCAGAATAGGATATCTCCCACAGATAAGGGAGTTTGATACTTCCTTCCCCATAAATATATTTGACTTGGTTATTTCAGGAATTACAAGTAAGAATAACCTTTTTAGGAAATTTAGTAAGGATGAAATGAAAAAGGCAGATATGTTGCTGAATGAATTTGGAATAAATCATCTTAAGGATAGACTCATAAGTGAAGTATCAGGGGGACAGCTTCAGAGAGCTCTTATTGCAAGGGCTCTCATTTCCTCTCCTGAGATTCTTTTCTTGGATGAACCTGAATCTTTTCTTGATAAAGAGTTTGAATTTAAGCTTTTTGACAAGATAAGGGAGCTGTCTGACTCTACTTTGGTGGTAATTTCCCATGAACTAGATAATTTTTGCCATCATGTAAATTCAGTTTTTATTGTGGAAGGAAATGTAAAAATATACAAGGACAAGGAGGCCTTTTTTAAAAGTGAAGATTCCTACAGACATGTTCATAAACATTAGTTTTAAAAGAATTTTTAATAGAGAAAGTGAGGTAAAATGGATTTTTTTAATATTTTTGAATATTCTTTCATGAAAAATGCC
This sequence comes from Leptotrichia sp., assembly GCA_041815005.1. GTDB lineage: Bacteria > Fusobacteriota > Fusobacteriia > Fusobacteriales > Leptotrichiaceae > Leptotrichia_A. Next base: position 18,280 of record JBGXYD010000066.1, read on the forward strand.
CTTATTGTAGGCTTTCTCTCCAGTATATGCTGCGGAATTATAGGTACATACATCGTAAATAAAAAAATGGTCTTTATATCATCAAGCATAAGTCACGCCTCCTATGGAGGAATCGGAATAGGGATCTTTCTAATTCACTTTCTGAATCTTCCCATAAAGGATCCCCTTATTTTTGGACTTATATTTTCTATAATTTCAGGAATACTTATTCTTATGCTAAAGGACCACTTCCATGTGGAAGGAGATTTGGGAATAGGGATTATTATGTCTCTTGGAATGGCTACGGGAATTATATTTTCCTTTTTGACGCCTGGATATCAGGCAGATATGTCCACTTATTTATTTGGGAATATACTGTTATCCAATAATGCAAATATAGTTTCTCTAATAATTCTAAATGTTATTGTCATTATATTTTTTATTATCTTCTATAAGGGAATTGTATATTCAAGTTTTGATGAAAATTTTTACAGATTATATGGAGTTCCTGTAAAGTTTATAAACTATTTTATGATAATATTGATTTCCTCCGCTATCATTATAAATATAAAAACCATAGGGATCATCCTTATTATTTCCATACTGACTATTCCACAGGCAACGGCTTCAATTATTGCTAGAAGATACTCCACCATAATATTTCTATCTGTACTATTTTCTTTTCTCGGAATTATATCAGGGCTTTATTTCTCCTATTCCTTGAATATTCCGTCAGGACCATCTATTATTATAGCTTTAGTTTTATTTCTTATTGTAGTTAAAAGTTTTTCTTTTTTGAAAAATAGTTGACATCTTTCATTTTTTATATTATAATAAAATTGTAATAATTACAAATTATAAAAATAGAATATAAGAAGGAGTGATTTTATATGTCAAAAACAGTTGAAAAATTAAACTTATATCTTACTAATTTAAACATACTTTATAGGAAGATTCAAAATTATCATTGGAATGTAACTGGATATGGTTTCTTTGCAATTCACACAAAACTTGAAGAATATTATGACGGAATTAATCAGCAGATCGATGATGTTGCAGAAAGAATTCTTTCTATAGGAGGACGACCTCTTGGTACATTAAAGGACTATCTTGAAATTACCACAATCACAGAAGCTAAAAACGAGGATATTCCCGGGAATATCGCCTTAACTGAAGTAAAGAAGGACTTTGAAGCAATGCTTACTTTAACAAAGGAAATAAAGGAAGTGGCTGACAAGGAAGGAGACTCAGGGTCATCAGCCCTAATGGACGAATATATTGCAACTTATGAAAAGGATATATGGATGTTAAATGCTTTCCTGAAATAATTTAAATTTAAAATAAAACTTCTCTATAATACCAAATTTTGTGAAACAGTCTTTTTTAACTTCATAAATATTTTTTCATACTTAATTTATAATATCTGAAAAACTGGGATTTTATCTCAGTTTTTTTCAGAAAAAAGATTTATTATTAGAAAACTATACAATACTAACATCTAATTGAACTGTGTATAAGGAAGTGGTCATATATATTATGTACTGAAAAGACATGGTTTCAGAAAAGTGATGCCAAGAAGTAGACATCCCAAAAAAGCGGATGATAAAGAAATAGAAATATCAAAAAAAAAATTGCCGATCTGGTACAAGAAATAAAATCAGAACATCAAG
>JBGXYD010000067.1:0-26688 GCA_041815005.1 Leptotrichia sp.
TATACTATGTCCAACTAGTTTGACTTATGCCTCTTTTATCTCTTTTACTTTTATTAATTCAACTTTCAGTGCTTTTTTTCTTCATATGGTCTTAAAAATTCTTTTTCCTGTTCAAATGTTAGGTTTCTACGGTTACCAGCTCTCTGTTTATTTAATATACCCTCTAGTCCTTCTTTTTTATATTTTTGAACCCAGTTACTTATTACATTTTTTGATGTATCTAGTTTTTCTGAAATTTCATCATTATTTTTACCTAACCCCCTTAATTCAATAGCATAAAGACGTTTATCTCCTATATTTCTCTTCTCGCTTTTCTAATTTCTCCCAAATTTTCCTTACTTATTGTATATTTTCCTCCATTTCTATCATCCTGTCATATTATATCACTTTCCTATACATAGTTTCATTAGATATTAGTATAAGAAGAAAGTTCTTTGACTTATTTGAAAATAAGGATGTAAGTTAGAGGAACTAATATTAAAATTAAGGCAGTCAGGAATAAAGGAATGTATTAAGCTAGAGGAGACATTGAAGAATTGGGAAAAAGAAATAAGTAATATACAGAATATAATATAAAGAATGGATTTGTAGAAGGAAAAAATAACAAGATAAAAATTATAAAAAGGATAAGCTATGGGATAAAAAAATTCGGCAACCTGAAAAAGCTTATTCAGCTTAGAATATCTTAAGGTTATCGAACTTTTTTCACCCCCACACTTGACATAGAGCCTAAAAGTACAGGGCAGTCTCATAATAATGAGATATCCCTGTATTCAAAAGTATTAAACTCTACCTCTTCTCAAATAACCTGTAAAATGATTAGATTCTATTAAATGACTTGTATAGTTGTACTTTTATCCAACAATAGCTTTTCCGTATTCCCTACATTTTTCGATTTTCTCGTCATCATCTGGAGTAAGGTTTACAATACATCCTTCCCCCACAACAGATATATCTTCCTTATTAAGATCCTGTATCCACATACTCATAAAGTCCCCTTCTCCCCAGTCATTTGAGCCGAAAAGCCCTATTGTCTTTCCTGCCAGCTTGCCTTTTACAGTCTCTATAAAGTCCACCATTTCAGGAGCTACCTCCTCAGATCCTGTAGCAGGAGAACCTAAAGCTATAAAATCAGCATCTACAGATGTTTCATCTGCTGCATCTACGGCTATAATTTCCACTTCTGCCCCTACTTCAAGAGCTCCCTTTTCTATATGGCTTGCCATCTGTTCGGTGTTTCCTGTTCCACTGAAATAAATAATATTCAATTTTGCCATAATTATTACCTCCAAATAATCTATATTCAATCTATTTTTACATAACATAATAAATAAACCGTATAATAATTATACTATCAAATTATTTGAAAGTCAATATTTTTTTAAAAAAAGATGCCTTGAGTAGTTAGTACTTCTTTGAATATAAACAGAAATTTCCTTTATAATCTATAAATGAAGCTACCAAATTCAAGGCAGTTTTTTTAATATTTTCTTTCACTTATTCTATTTTGTAATTCTGTATGTATCTCTTGCAATAACAAGTTCTTCTGCAGTTTCTATCTTATATACCTTAACCTTTGAATCAGGTTTTGACAACTCAACATTACCTGAAATTCTTTCAGCATTCTTTTCACTATCAAAATCAAGCCCGAGATAACTAAGTCCTTCACATATAGTCTTTCGTGGCATAGCTCCATTTTCACCTATTCCTCCTGTAAAAGCTATGGCATCCACTCCATCCATTGCTGCTGAATATGCACCTATATAGAGCTTTATTTTATAGCAGAACATGTCATAGGCAAGCTTTGCCCTTTCATTTCCTTTTTCCATTCCCTTTTCAAGATCTCTGAAATCAGAGCTCTCCCCGTATATCCCCAATATTCCAGACTTTTTATTCATCCTAGTATCAATTTCTCCAGGCGTCAGTCCCCTTTTTTCCATAACATAAAAGGCAGCCGCCGGATCCACATCTCCTGTCCTTGTACCCATCATAACACCTGCAAGAGGAGTCATTCCCATTGAAGTGTCTACTACTTTTCCATCCTTAACGGCTGATATGCTAGCTCCATTTCCAAGATGGCACACTATTATCTTGGCATTTTCCTTCCCTAGCATTTCTCGAGCAACTTCACTTACATATTTATGAGAAGTTCCATGGAATCCATATTTCCTTACTTTCAATTCCGTATAGTCTTCATAAGGGAATGCGTACATAAATGCTTCTGGCTTCATTGTTTGATGAAATGCCGTATCAAATACAGCGACATTCTTCTTTTCAGGAAGAAGTTCTCTCATTACCTTTATTCCCATTATATTGGCCGGATTGTGAAGAGGTGCCAGAGCCGAAAGGTCCTCAAGTCTTTTTACAACTTCGTCATCTATGAGGACTGAATCCCCATAATATTCTCCTCCGTGTACAACCCTATGACCTATTGCATCTATTTCATCAACTCCTGTTATTACTCCTTCCTCACTATCTTGAAGAGCCTTCAGAACCACATCTATTGCAATAGAATGATTTTCCATAGCTTCTGGTCTCTTGTCTATCTTTGTTCCCTTTAATAAATTTTTTAATGTAAATATTGGATCTGCTATCCCTATCCTTTCACATATCCCTTTGGCAATGGTATTTTCAGTTGTCATGTCAATAAGCTCAAACTTAAGCGAAGAACTTCCACTGTTTATTACTAGTACTTTCATTTTTCCTCCTTAATATTTTATAAATTTGAATTAATTATACAATTTAACCATAACATTTCCTTTTAAGTATTATATTTCATACTGATTCTCCATATGGAAAATAGAAATTTGTCCCTATTGGGATTCCACAGCAGTTATTGCAACTACTTCTACTATATCTTCCACACTGCAGCCTCTGGATAGATCGTGTACAGGACTTGCAAGTCCTTGAATCAAAGGTCCTAGTGCCTTAGCCCCTGCTAATCTCTGAGTCAGCTTGTAACCTATATTTCCTGAGTTCAGATCAGGGAATATAAGGATATTTGCATATCCTGCCACCTTTGAACCCGGTGCCTTTGAAGCTGCAACTTCCGGTACAATGGCTGCATCAAGCTGTAGTTCTCCATCAAATTCAAAATCTACATTCCTTTCCCTTAAAATTTCCATAGCTTCTCTTACCTTTGTGACGGACTCTCCATCTGCACTTCCTTTCGTTGAAAATGACAGAAAGGCTACCTTTGGTTCCTTTATTCCAGCTGTAAACCTTGCCTTTTCAGCACTTGATACCGCTATATCCGCCAACTGCATCGCCGTAGGATTAGGTATAACTCCTCCATCTGCATATATAAATACTCCATTATCTCCAAATTCAGGGGTTTTAGTTATCATTACAAATGAACTGGATACAGTTTTTAATCCTTCCTTTGGACCGATTACTAAAATAGCTGCTCTTAATACATGTGCTGTAGGAGAATTTGATCCTGCCACCATTCCGTCTACTCTACCTTGATGAACAAGCATCGCAGCAAAAAATCTAGAATCTGACATTAATGTAGCTTTTGCCGTTTCAAATGTCATTCCTTTTTTCTCTCTTTTTTTCCTTAAAATTTCGGCCATATCATCTATAGTGGCACAATGTTCAGGATCATATATAATTGCTCCTTCTATGGATACTCCGAGTTCCTCAGCCTTTTTTTTCAGTTTCTCTTCATTTCCCACTAAAGCAACTTTAGCAATTCCTTCTGCTATAATCTTCTCAGCTGCCCTTATTACCCTTTCATCTTCCGTTTCAGGCAAGATTATCGTTTTACCTAAACTTCTTGCTTTTTCCTTTAAACTTTTCACTAAATCAGACACTTAACTTCACTCCATTCTTAGTTTTTATATATTTTAAATAACTGATTACTTTCTAAAATACTGTTTTCAAAGCCTTATTCGAACATGGCTTCTACAAATTCCTTTACGTCAAATTCTCGTAAATCATTTATACCTTCACCGACTCCGATAAATTTAATAGGCTTTTTCAGTTCCTCTGTTATGGGAAATATAATTCCTCCTTTTGCTGTTCCGTCAAACTTTGTGAGAACTATTCCCGACAAGTCCACAATTTCATTAAAGACTCTTGCCTGTTCCAATCCATTTTGACCAGTTGTGCTATCAATAACTAGAAGTGTCTCAAACTTCTCTTTTCCTGACTGCTGTCTTATTATTTTGTTTATTTTTTCAAGTTCCTTCATCAAGTCTCTTTTATTATGGAGCCTCCCGGCTGTATCCAGAATTACAACATCAAAATTCCTATTTTTTGCGGTACTCACTGCATCAAATATTACCGCTGCAGGGTCACTTCCCTGAGACTGTTTTATAACTTCAATTCCCGTCCTTTTCCCCCATTCCTCAATCTGTTCCACAGCGGCTGCCCTGAAGGTATCACCGGCACCTATAATAACCCTTTTCCCTCGATTTTTAAGCTGGTTTGCTATCTTTCCTATTGAAGTTGTCTTTCCTACTCCGTTTACCCCAACCACAAGAATTACATTAAGCTCCCCTTCCTCTATGTCAAGACCTCCTCTTGCATTTTCATTATTATTTGAAATTAATTTTTCCTTTAATATCTCCTTTAGTTCCTCATATACATCTTCAGAGGATTTCAACCTTTTTTTTCCAACTTGTCTTTCCAGTTCAGCCACAAGCTCCATGGTCATATTCATTCCGATATCCGATTGAATAAGGAGTTCTTCCAGTTCCTCGTACAGTTCATCATCTATGGCTTTTCCCAGAAATACTTCCTTAAGTTTTCCAAAAAAACCTTTTTTAGGTGTAGCAAGCCTATCCTTTAAAGGTTTTGGATCATTTTCAGATACTATTTTTTTTTCGACTGCCTGCTCTTTCTTATCTTCTCCATCTATTGTCCTATTGTTTTTTTCCTCTTCCTGTATACTTTCCCTTTTACCGAATTTAAATAAATTTTTCAAAGCCATTATTTTTTATCCCTTTCTGCCTGTGATTTTTCAAGATAATAAGGTTTTAGTGGGAATATATCCGTCTTTTTAAGGTTCCCTTCCAAAAACATCTCCATAAATGTAGCCGTCGTTATTTTCATATCGGAATCTAATGGAAACTTTACCTGTTCACCTGTACTCCTCTCTATTTTTCCCCTATAGTTAGATACAGCATCTCCGATAAGTATCACTTCTTCTTTTTCCTTATTTATTTCCTCCATAAGATTCTCCAGCCTACAAACTTCGTAGCTAGATATTCTTTCTAATCCTTTACTGGAGGAATCTTTTACCTGATAGATTGCATAATATATCTTTTCCTTCCCTGAATCTATCAGGGAATATATTTTCTTTCCTTTTATTTCTTCAGATTTTACCAGATTTCTGAGATTATAGAACACTTGATATGCGAGTGCCTCCAGCTCATTTACTTCATAGATGTTTACCCTTTTCCCGTAAAACATCCCCTTTGTTAAGGCTATTGCTATCCTTACTCCTGTAAAGGATCCAGGTCCAACTGATACAAGGAGATTTTCCACATCAGAAAGATTTTTCCCTGTCCATATAAATAGCCTGTCTATCTGATCAAGAATAGTAGTAGAGTGGGTCTTTACCACCTCCACCCTTATTTCTCCAAGCGTCCTTTTTCCTTCATGGAGGGAAATTCCTGCCAATTTAGTTGTGGTTGTCAGTGCTAATGTCAACATATTCCTTTACTCCGTCTTTTAGTCTATATATGGAAACTTTCCTACTTTTTTCATCGTTATGGGCTATTTCTACAAAAATCGTCTCCTCTGGCATTTCTTCCATTATATTATCTGCCCATTCTACTATTATAGCTGAATTTTCTTCCCCTATATAGTCCTCAAAGCCGATTTCATAGATTTCCTCCGAACTTGCCATCCTATATGCATCAAAATGGTATACATCTACAACTCCAGATGTATACTCTATAACATATGTAAACGTAGGGCTTTTTACATTTTCCACAATTCCAAGCTCTCGGCATACCCTCTTGGCAAAAGTGGTCTTTCCAGCTCCGAGATCCCCTATAAGTCCCAGTACTCCCCCTGTTTTAAGTCCTTCTGCCAAAATGACAGCAACATTATCAATTTCCTTAAAAGTCAATATTCTATCCTTCATCTACCCTTCCACTTCTCAACTTGCTTTTTTCTTTGTTCTTCTTAGTTTTAGTTATCTGTAAGCTTCCACTATTCTGTCTATAATTTCGGTTGTAGATATATTATCTACAAAAGAAAGTATCTTCACTTCTCCACCATTTCCTTCTACAATGGCTGTTTCAGGAAGCTCTTCTTTTTTATAATCTCCTCCCTTAACATGTATATCGGGTTTTAAAATATCCAACAGCTTTTCAGGAGTCTTTTCAGAAAAAATCACTGTAAAATCCACAAATTTAAGTCCTAAAAGTACTTCAGCCCTGTCTTTTTCCCTATTTACAGGTCTTTTATCCCCCTTATTTATCTTGACAGAGACATCACTATTTACCCCTACAACCAAGATATCCCCCAGCTGTCTAGCTTCTTCCAGATATGTAAGATGACCTATATGGAGTATATCAAAGACTCCGTTTGTAAAAACGACCTTTTTATTCTCTGCTTGTAAACTTCTTATTTTCTTTTCCATTTCCCCTTGTGTCAGGAGGTTTTCCCTAAAACTAACGGTTTTTTCCATTATAATATCTCCATATTCATTATTAATTTATTAATACTTATAATAATTATAACACATTTTTTTCATTATGGGGGATATTTTTTTATCTTTTTTCAGATATATGAATTAACCCCTGCTCCACTATACTTTTCACATGATGATCTTCTAGGGAATAATAAACGGACTTTCCTTCCTTCCTATATTTTACAAGCCTTGCCTGCTTCAATACCCTAAGCTGATGGGAAATAGCTGACTGGGTCATCCCAAGAAGACCTGCAATATCACATACACACATTTCCGATTGAAATAGGGCACTTAATATTTTTATCCTTGTGGTATCCCCAAGGACTTTAAAAAAATTCCCAAGGCTGTATAACTGTTCCTCCTCTGGTAACTTTATGCTTTTCACCACTTCCTCGTGTATCACTATACTTTCGCAAACTGGTGCTTCCTTTTTCATAACTCACCTCTCAATGTTGAATTTCTATAAATCTTTTTTATTATTTTAAAATGGTAATAAATATTTATTTTTAGTACTTTATTTTTTGATTCTTTTCAATCAAGTCTGTAAAGTCTGAAATCTGTTTTGCCGTTTCCTTTAAATATTCTTCATCCCCTACAATCATCTCCATTTTCCTAAAGAGTTGGCTCCAGCATGAATATATTTCAGTCATCGCCTCTTTTCCAATTGCTGTTATTTTCGCTATGGATTGTTTGCCGTTTTTTTCTCTTTCCACATATCCCTTCGTTATCAGCTTATCCACAAATCTTGTAACTGTTGAAGGAGCTATAGCCAATGTTTCAGCTATCTTATTTACTGTAAGTCCCTCTTCATCTTCCTGTAAAAGTACCATTAAAAAACCGTGTGTCGGACATATATCCATTTCACTGAAGGCATCCTCCGCCACTCTGTTTACTATCCTGAACATCTTGGATATCATAAAGTAAAGACATCCTCTTATTTCCGCTTCTCCCTTATCACAATTATTCATAGTCCTTTTTTTCCTCCTTATATATTGTTTTAAATAGACATTTGCAAAACCAAATTTCATTTTTAAAATCAAAAGTCCATCTTATACATACTAAATTTATTTCTTAAGGCTACTCCAACTTTTTATATATTAAAGATGAAGTAACCTTAATTATATTTAACCTTATTACTAATATATGGCTCTTATTCCTATTCCACCCCTGAAGTTTTCACCTTTTGTATCATATCCACCATTTAAGGTAACTCCTATCCTGTTATTTTCAAGCCCTATATTAAGATCAACTTTGAAATTTCCTGTTACAGAATCTTTTTCTCCAGGTATATTGAACCAATCAGCATTTGTATACCTTACTCTTCCTCTATTGCCTATGTCTCCCACTTTACCAAGTTCACTTTCATAACCTGCTCCTAAAGTTGCTGTAAAAATACTCTTCTTGGCAACAGGTTTTCTGAATTTAAATTCGAGTCCTATTTCCGGCTTTATGGAGTAATAGTCATTCTCTTTTACTTCGAGCCGCATTTCTCCTGTATCTTCCTTTATGTTTCCGACTTTTCCGTATTCCAGTTTTAAGCTTCCAAATACCCTCATACTTGTATTTTCTCCTAGCCTAAATTCCTTGCCTATCTCATTTTTTACTGCTCCTCCATATGCATAATAGTCAGATTCTGCTCCAAATATACTGTCCACCACAAGAAACTTTCTTTTCATGTTATTTTTAGCCACAAACCCTTCGGCAGATATAGTCCAGTTCAAACTGTTATTAAAGTCAAAGGGTATCGACTTAAATACTCCACCTTTCACTAGTAGCGAATTTTCCTTGGAACCTCCTATATCCTTAAACTTAAAGCTGTTCTGAATTACTCCCGCATACCAGCCTGTCATATCCCCCAGTCTCACTGTCTCATTTTCATGCAGGTAGGCAACACCGTAAGAATCACTTGTATAGTCTATTACTCCTGCCGTATCTGTGCTATATTTATCCTTCATCCCAAATATCTTTATTTTGTTGGAGTCTTTGGATTTTGTTTCCCATTCCTTCCTTAAATGTGAAAATTCCTTGTCAAGCATATTTCCTGTGGCATAAATACGCTGTCCGATATTGGAATACTGATGACCCATCATTTCATCAAATGCTTGTGCCATAAGTGCTTCTTCATTATTTCCTATCGAGTTCAATTTTTCAAAAAGAAGTTTTTCCATTGAATCCAATCCCTCTACACCATACCTCTGCTCTAGCCCATCAGTAAAATTAAACTCATTTGATCCAGAGGGAACAAAGGCTGTATAAGGAATTTTTGTCATAACTATACGATTAATCTGCTGTGTTACAGGATCAACTTCCGGTGTCGCCATCCATGATAAGGAGCCGGAATATGGAGTAAAATTAAATATCCCAGAATTTATCTGACTTAGGAAGGGAGCCAGTATTTGATTTCCGATTACTACATTTTTAGAATTTGTAAGTGCCGAAAATTCTGCTCCTATAATCAAATCACTGTTTATTCCAAGGGAAGTGGCTCCGTCTACATCAATAGGTTTTGTCCTTCCAAGGGTATCCACATAGACCCCAAAGTTGGAAAATCCGAAATTGGTAGTCTGTACAGGTATGTCTAAAACAGTAATCTCTTCATTCTTTAATATTACACCGTTTCTTTCTATTGCCAATGTTCCATCGGGCATGGATATTATCCCTACTCCACCTACAGTCTTGCTAGGATCCTTCGGTGCATAGTAGTCTTCTCCACCTCCTGATGAAGAAATATTTCCTCCACCTGCATTTATTTGTGTCAGCACATTGGAAGGAACTGCTTGAGCACCTACAGGAAGTGTGTTTGCTGTTACCCCCTGTGTATTTGCATCATATCTTACTCCATAAGAGTTAAGTCCCCTTATCCTTATATTTCCATAGTTTTTAATTACAGATTTATTATTTACAGTTCCCTTTATAAGAACTCCATAGCTATCCCTTGCATCAATATCAATTGTTCCATAATTTTCCAAAGTACTTCCATTTAATACAGCTACACCTACTATTCCTTGTACATTACTGTTTTGTGAATAGGAATGCAATGTCCTTATATCTCCTGTGTTTACAAAAGTAGCTCCATTATTTACAAATACTCCCATCATTGTATTTATTTTATCTGATGAAGTTGCAGATGAAGCATCAAGATAAATGTTTTTCTCATTTCTTAATATTGTTCCTTTTCCATCTCCATACATTCCTATACTGGAGTTCCCTAGAACATATACATCTCCTTTATTTACAAGGATTCCCCCATCTATAGCAGCCATTCCAATTCCGTAAATAATGTTGTTAGGGTCTGATTTATCAGTTTTCCCTATTCTTATTACCCCAGTTGATGAATTTTGCCCGACAGAATTTGATCCCGACACAAGTATTCCTTGATTTCCAACACCTTGCGATAAATCTATCATACCATTATTTACTATTTTTCCACCGTTTTTCCCATAAAGGGCTATTATCGATTTATTAGTCCCCCCTGTTATAGTACCGTTATTTGTAACTTGTGCTTCACCATCTGCATATATAAATGTGGATTCATTCCCTAAACTTATAGTGGATGAAGTTGAGTTGGAATAAATATTCTGGTGACTTCCAGGATTAGCCAAGATAACCCCGTAGGACCTATCCCCCACATTAAATGCCGTTGTATAGTCAGTTATATTTACTCCACCTGCACCATAAACCCCTACCGGCTCGCTATTCACTTCAGTCCCAGTGTGGGCAGCTACATTTATTATTCCTGCTAAGTCTGAACTTCCACCCTTTTTATATATTCCCACTCCCTTATCTGACACATTTATTACAGAACTTGCTGTTGTTTTGACATTTCCTGATTCATTAAGGGAATAAATTCCAAAGGAACCTTCCCCTACATCTATCTGTCCGTCATTCTCAATATCTATTTTACCACCGTTTACAGCATAAACTCCTACCGTAGAATCATTTCTGCTCGGGGCAAGGTTTTTGTCAACGTTTATTTTTCCTGTATTCTTAAACACCTGATGTCCGCTTCCCTCCAGGTATGTACCGATAGAACGTTCTCCTTTAACGGATATATCTCCATTATTTACTATATTTTTCCCAGCAGGAGAATTATTTCTTGAAAATATCCCTATTGAGTCATTTCCTGTAAAATCCATATTTGCATTGTTTGTTATATCAGAGTTTAAAGCTACTACTCCTTTGGCCTTATCAATTGTTCCGGTTATTTTACTCCCATTTAATGTGGAATTTGAGTTATTCACATAAATTCCAGTCGAGGAATTATTCAGGATTATATTATTCCATCCGCCAAAATACGAAGTTCCACTCATATATATTCCTGTTCCATTTCCAGATACCACAATATCGTTTCCATTCATCTCTGCTCTACTGTCGATTATATACAACATAGGCTCTGATGATGTAGTCAATATTCCTGTGTTATTATAATTTAACACAGAATTATTTCCCAAATATCCCAAACTTCCATTGTTTGTAAAGTTATAATTTCCACCATTTACATTTATTATGGAGTTATTATTTCCATAAAATGCAAATCCTTTGTTTCCAACTGTCACATCTCCTGAAGTATTTAAAACCGTATCATTTTCAATGAATATTCCAACTGAAGTATTTACAACATTTCCAGCAGAATCCGTAATAGAATCTCCAACCGTTATATTCCCTGTATTCAAGACCATAGAATTTGAAACTGTTTCAATACTAGGTGAAACATATATTCCTGCTCCTCCTTTACCTAAAGTTATGTTTCCTTTGTTCTCCACATTTATAGTCTTATATCCGTCTACGATAGCATTTTTCACATAAATTCCTACAGATTTATCTCCACCTTCTATGAATCCCTTATTATCAATCTTGTTAAATCCTACAGAATAAATAGCCGATGACTCATTGCCCACTGAAATACTTGAAGCTGCATCAGTAGCAATGGTCCCTACATTTACTGTTCCTACAGATGCTCCACTATATATAGGAGTGGTATTCCTGTATATTCCATAGATCCCTGTAGACTTATTTCCCATATTAATTTTCCCTGTATTAAGCCCTTCTGAAGAATCAAGATACATGGCAGTACTTGTTTCAGCATTTGATAGATCAATTATACCTCTATTTTCAGCTTCATATCCAAGAGTTCCCACCCAATGGGCAAGTGATTCGTTTTTAATTCCATCAGCCATAAGCCCAATAATATTTTTAGAAGCAGGTTTAGCTATTACTGAAACTCCTGTATTTACTATAGCTTCTCCATTTATGACATGGTACATTATGTTTCCTGTCTCCAATACTATGTCAGAAGTAGCTACAGCACTACCTTCAGTTACTCTAGTCCGTTCCACAGAATGACCATTGGTTACTAATCTTCCTCCATTGTCATGGATTATAGCCCCCTTCTGACCGTAAATTCCTACTCCGTCACCATGGAATTCTATTGTAGAGCCCAAATTAAAGTCCGTTGTTGAGTTTTCAGTTACGATGGCTCCCACTCCATTTATCCCATTTAAAGTAATATATGCCCCATTGTCGATAACAACTTTTGATGGTCCTGTTCCTGCGGGATTTCCATTTCCCACATATATTCCTGTCCCTGCTGTAGCTCCGTTTCCTACTGTCATATTTCCTGTATAGTTAATATGGCTCCCACTTTCTGCAAAAAGACCCACTCCATTTGATCCAGTCGTTATGTTATTTGTAATGTTTTTAGGAACTGATAAAGTCCCTTGCCCTTCTGCATATATACCAATGGCATATTTATCAGCATATCCCAATATTGAATTTCCTACTTTTATTTCAGCTGTATATGAAGAAATATCTGCTGTCGCTCCCTTCATAAGAAGTCCTATTATTCCATCTCCTGACCAATTGGCGGTATAATCCAGCTTTGAGGTATTTCCATCCAGAATTCCTCCGTCAAGGTAAACCCCCACTCCATATCCTTTTACAGTTCCGATATTCCCACCATAAAGCTTTCCTGTATCAGAAGCATTTGTACCTTTTACATAATAGGCAACCCTGCTTTGGGACGCATTTCCTAAATCGATTATTCCTGTGGTAGTATCTGCCTTCCCCCCCTCTGATAAATAAACTGCCACAGAAGATTCAGCATTTCCTGACAAGTTTATTGTACCCACACTCCTTATATCAGATTTAGGTGTATATATTCCCACTGTACTTCTACCGTTAAGATTGATTGTTCCTGTATTATTTACAGCAGAATCCGACAGATTTCCGTCATTTTTAGTAAACATTCCAGTGGATTTATCAGAATCCACATTAATAGTTCCAGCATTTGTCATACCTATAACCTTGCCAAAGCCGGTGGATAGTCCAAACATTCCCACAGAGCTATTTTTCTTAAGATTTATAGTTCCTTCATTTTTGGAAAGTGTCCCATCCTTTGAAAACATCCCTGTAGAATTTTCATCCTTCAGTTCAATTTTTCCATGTAATGCATTTACAATTTCTGCAGCATCATTTCCATACATTCCAATTACATTTTTAGAATTTCCAATAATTTCACTCTCATTTACAGCCTTCGCATTTGTTGTAGAAACCATTCCATTTGTATTTTCTGCATTTAAGTTAATTTTCCCAAAATTTGTTCCCTCAGTTAGTGTCCCGCTGACATAGATTCCTGAGGACTTCTTTCCTTCAGCTGTAATTATTCCTGTTGCAGTATTTTTTACTTTTGCTCTATCTTTCCCAAATATACCTGTACCTGATACTCCTAAAGTGGTAATATTTATGTTTCCTTCATTTGAAACGGTAGAATTATTTGCAAAAATTCCCACAGATTTTTCATTGTTTACATTTATATTTCCGTTCTGTGTATTTATTACCGTCATATCAGCAAGGCTGTTTGAATCTGCATATATCCCCACAGATTCCTTCATATCCACTTGAATAAGATTATTATTATCTATGTTCAGCTTTCCTCCTATCAAACTACCATAGACTCCTACACTTCTAGTCTTACTGTTTCCATTATCCAGTGTGATTATTCCTTCATTGGTAATAGTGTGACTGCCAGTAGATATTTTTCCGTATATACCTGCTGATTCTTCATTAAATACTGTGATACTTCCATTTCCTGTATTTATTGCATCACTATTTTCCAAGAAAATTCCAGCAGATTTATCACCATTTATATTAATGTTACTATTATTTGTAATTTCTGAATCCGATTTTCCATATATCCCGGCAGAATCATCACCATTCATTGTAACAGTTCCATCATTTATTATAGTACTTTTTTCGGCAGAAATTCCTATTGATTCACTCGAATCAGACACAATTATTCCTGTCGAAGTATTGTGGATATTCAGTTGAGAAATCTCCTCTGTATTAAGTCCTGACATTCCCACAGATAAAGGACTTCCAGCTTCTATTTTTATTTCCTTTTCATTTTTTATGCTTAAATTCTGAATAGCACCATTTTCAACTACTCCAGCCATTCCTACATTCTTAACCCCTGTATTTAACAATATCTTTCCTGAATTTATTGATGTATGTGCTGATGCTGCATTTGGGGATAATACAGCATACATTGCCGCTGAACCGTCAGATATACTTGTACTGTCCAGTGTTATAGTTCCTATTGAGGAATTTTCCGCATCTGCATCCAATGTGTACATTCCGGCAGACTTTTCATGAGAAATATTTATATCTTTAGCATTTGTTATTAGTCCCCCTTTACCTCCATACATTCCTGCTGAACCTTCATCTCTCACATTAATAATTGAATTATTTATTCCTAGGGCATTATCTGCCAGTATTCCTACCGTATTTTTTACATTCAAGTTTATAATTCCATCAGGATTACTATTTATAGCTGTTCCTAGATTTCTGTTATTTGTCAAGTTGTTTACATACATTGCTGCAGAACTTTCCTGACTTATATTAATATTTTTCTTATTATTAAGAACTGTTGTCCCCGTTGCACCACTGACTATTTCTGCATACATTCCTGCTGATTCTTTTCCTGTTGTACCGATCAGATTAATATCTCCATTATTTATAATATCGTAATTATGAAAGTCACTGATTTTAGCAAAAATTCCTGCTGATTTTTCACCTAATATATTTATAGTCCCTTCATTTAAGGGGGTCGAGTTTTCTACATATACTCCTGCTGAACTTATTCCACTAGCTACGATTGTTCCAGAAGAAGTATTAGTTAGAATAGCCCCTCCTTTCCCTAACATTCCGGCAGATGCTCCGCCATCCATTACAATACTTCCAATATTTGTAACCTCTCCTGTATCTGTGAGTATTCCCACAGACTTTGAAACAGTACTTGCTGATGTTAAATTTATTGCTCCTTTATTGGTAATACTTGAACCAGATTTTCCATATATTCCTACAGATGACACATTCTGTAATGATATAATTCCTCCTGTTTCGTTTGTGGCTATCGCATTTTCAGTAAATATTCCTACTGCCCCACTTTTTGAGCCGATTATATTTCCTGAATTGTCAGCAATAACATCTGTGTTCAAAGATGTCCTGTTTTTAGTAAAAATTCCTACAGAATCCTCTAATTCTAAAGAAATATCCCCTGTATTTTGGACGTTTAAAACCCCTGTTCCTCCTGTTAAATCAGCATATATTCCTATTCCTTGCCTTTCCGAAACTGATGATGTGGAAGTTCCCACTTCTATTTTCCCTTTATTAACTATAGTTTCAGCCTTTGTTGCAATTGCATAGATTCCTGCGGATTCTCCCTTTTCAATGGTTATAGTCCCTGCAACTTCATTTGTAGCCCTACTGCTATTTACATAAATTCCTGCGGATCCTGTTTCATTGATATTGACAGCTCCTTCATTTGACACTGTCGAATCATTTATCCCATAGATTCCTGCGGATCCTGTGCTATTTGTAGTTATGCTGCCTGCCGTTTTATTAGTTGCTGTACTTTTATCAGCTAACATTCCAACTGAAGCTATTCCATTTATCACTATACTTCCAGAGTTTTCCAATATTGAGTCTTCAACTCCAAAAATACCAATTGAACCATCGGCTGCCGCTGTCAAATTGGCACCTGCATCATTAATTCCCTTCGAACCGTTTAAATAAATTCCTACAGCTCCATCTTTATTCTTTAATTCAAGAGTTCCTTTATTTGTTACTGTTGCAGCTACCGTCCCATTTTTCAAACCGGAAATTGTCGTTTTCAGGTTTGAAGTCAGGGTCTTTCCTGCATCAATATTTACATCTCCACCACTGGATACAGCAAACTGTCCCTTATCACTGATATTACTGAATTTCCCTGAAGTTATTATATCAATATTGTCGTTAAGATTTATAATTGTTCCTTTATCTCCGTAAAATAATGCCGAATTTTCTCCCATTTTAGATACAGTTAAATTACCCAATGTAGAGTTTGTTATATTTACGGTATCATCTGAAGAATTTCCAGTGGAACCGAAATATGCAAATACTCCATTATCACCTATATTTGCAGTTAAATCATTTATTCCAAAGGTCGTTTCAAAATCAGACGCCTTTTCTGAATAAATCCCCACTGTCCCTTCTCCTAAAGTCAGAGTAGCTCCCGTGTTAAAGGTCGTAATGGAACTTCCGTCAGAATACACCCCAATTCCTGTGTTATTGGCTATCGAACCCTTTACTTCAATTTCTGAAGAAACAGTTCCTGTAGTTCCTGCATCCTTTGTATAAATTCCAATTGCTCCTGCTCCTGCTGTTATTTTTGCATTATTTCCCTCATGATTGAATATGGAGCCTGATTGGGCATATATTCCAACTGCTCCCTCTGTATTAACGATTATTTCCCCATTTTTATTATCAAAGGTCATTGTCTGTACTGCTGATGTAGATGAAACACTTCCTGTATTCTGTAAGACTATTCCATGGCTTTTTTGTCCAGTTGTTTCTATAGTACCGCTATTTTCAAATACCCCTTTTTCTCCGTAAAATCCTAATGAATTATCAGCATTTACATTTATTTCTCCGGCATTTGAACCAGCTCCTTGAAGCAATACAAAACCAATGGAATCCTGTCCTTTCACATTTACTATCCCACCATTTTCAATATCAATTCTACCAGTTCTGCTTTCAGTCCTTTCATTTACAGTTCCAGTACCTCCAGGTCTTGTTCTTTCCACAATCCTATTAAATGTATTTCCCTCAACTACAATACCATAATTTTTAGAACTATTTGTATCTAAAATTATATTTCCACCACTTTTTAATGTAATTGCCCCTCTATCTTTTACCCTTAATGCTGTACTGTTTTCAGAGTTTTCCCCTATTATTATCTTACCTTTGACCTCAATACTTTCTGTTCCACTTATTCCTCCATTATTTAAACGGGAAAAATCATCCACCGATCCTGACCATACTGGTCTTGTCTCAACTTCCGAATATACCCCTACTGCTTGCTCAACCTTAGTAAAATCAGTCCCTGAATTTTGATTTATATCCTGATTAACCGATGCAGTTCCGATGTTTATTTCTCCATTTACATAGACCCCTTGAATATTATGAAGTAATCCAACCCCTATTGATTCATCTCCATTTATATTTATTTGCCCTGTGTTTTCAATTTTGCTCATATATGTATCACTTGAGTAACTTGCAATCTGTCCTCCTGCTGTTGTGTTGGCAAGACCATATATATTATTGTAAAGAGAACTTGCAGAGGCACTTTTATTTTTTACTGTTAGTATCCCAAAACTACCATAACTGTTTAAATCTATACTACCTCTATTTATTCCTGCCATCATGTTGAGTCCCCGTTTATTATTACTGTTACCGTCTCCAGCAGGATTTTCTGGTCTTAATTGTATTCCCACACTTTTAGGGGCTCCTAAAATTAATTTCCCAGATCCTTCATTTATCATTTCATTCCTTGTATTATTAGCTGAAGCGTCATAATTATTAAATCCAAAAGCTACCTGATTTATAACCGTACCATCAGATTTTCCGACACCATTTATATAACCTTCATTTATAATTTTTACATTTACAATTTCTTCCATATTGTTATAATCTTTACTGCTATAGTTTTGACCGCTATAGGATCCGCTAGCGTAAGTCAAGTTAACTCCCCCACCACCATAACTGGAGTGAGTCCCCTGAACATCTATACCTACATTTTCATTATTATATAAGTTAATTATTCCCTTATGCGTAAAGGGCTTAAACTGATATCCTCCTT
This sequence comes from Leptotrichia sp., assembly GCA_041815005.1. Taxonomy (GTDB): domain Bacteria; phylum Fusobacteriota; class Fusobacteriia; order Fusobacteriales; family Leptotrichiaceae; genus Leptotrichia_A. Next base: position 17,826 of record JBGXYD010000067.1, read on the forward strand.
TATAGTCATCATCTATACCTTCATCCACCATGTATGCTCTTGTATTTCTAGCCCTTACATTAACAGTTGAAGTTATTTTTTGATCTTGATTCATAACATATCCCCAAGTGGCCAAGTAATCGGCGGGAGAATTTTTTACTATTGGACTTTTTACTATTTCATATACAGAATCTGTCTTATTGTAGGTAACTCCAGTATCATTTCTTCCAAATAAATTCCTACTGGAAGCTGACATATCATGGGGAGATAATATAAAATCAACTGGATTAACATTTGACAAAGTAATTATAGGTGGGACAATAGCACTAGGTGCCTGTACTTTTATAACTTGCACCGGATTGACTGTTGGAGGTATTATAGTCAATGCTCCTACTGTAGGTGCTGGCGATGTTATATTCATCTCTAGCTTTGGTGCCTTTACTGCTAAGGACACATCTGGAGTTTCTAGATTTATGTTCATGGCAGGAGCTGTTGCCAATGCCGGTTCATTTGGTACAACTGGATTTTCAACCAATATGGATACAGGAGATACCATAGGGAAAACAAGTGTAGGTGCCTTCAAGGGCTCATTTACACTTAGAGCTATTGAGGGTCTTATTATATTTTTAGGCATATCTATTGATGGATTTATTACAATTTCTTCCTTTTTTATTTCTTTTGGTCGCACATTTGCCATTATTTGAATTTCCACTTCAGGTTCCTGAACATGGAGAAGTCCTACTAGTCCATAGTTCAGATTTCCTCTATTGGATGATGATATGGAACCTCTTGAAACATTTCCTCTACCCAAAAGAGCTGTAGTTTCACTCCAGTTTCCACGTGAGTAGATACCGTTAAAAGGATATTTTTCAGATTTATCCCCTTTGCCTTTGTATGATCCGGAACCTCCTGTAGAAAAGGTATTTATTCCAAATTGCCACGAAGTCCAAGGAGACTTTATCACTTGCTCTCCTTGTTCCATAAGCTGTATTAGTTCAAGATTTGAATTTTTTATAAGTTTGTCATTTTCTTTTCTTGTAAGTTTAAACGACTCTTTTATATCCTTAATATCACCGCCTATTATTTTTATTTCTTTCTCCAGATTCTCCAATGAAGTTTTTGTTATGGTGTTTTCAATATTTTCTGACTCTTTATCCTTTATAATTTCATTTTTAGCCAGCCCAATACTAAAATCTGTCTTCTGGTCTGAAGACATTGCTATAAGGTTCATATCATTGGATAAGGTAGTGTGTCTTTCCATTAATACTGTTGAAACCAATTTCTTAAATATAAGCTCATCCGCTTTTCTAAGGTTTATCATGGCTTCCCTGTAGGCTTCCTCCTCAAGTTCTTCTCTTACCTTTTCATCAGTTATGGATGCTGGAATTAAAGGATCCATAATAATCCTGTCCTGTGCAAGACCATAGCTGTATCCTATTTTCCTGTCAGGATTAGCTGAAAACAGATTTTTATTTCTCGATAATGTAGTGTAATTGGAATTCATAAGAGCGGAATATCTGTCAAATATATCTCCACTCCCTGTAAGCATCCCTTCCAGAGGATATTCTTTACCTGCCTCCCCAATATTATAAATACTGTTCCAACTATTAGAAGAGGGATTTAATCCCACTTGCCATGAATTCCATGGAGATTTTACATCTGAATCCTTCTGTGCAAGAAATACAAAACTGGAATCCTTTAATTCCTTCCTTTCCTGTATTTTCTTCTGCTCCATTGACATTCTTATGTCCTTTGCAATATTAATATTGCTATTTTTTTCACCTAATAATATAGGAGCCTCTCCCATCACACCGGAAGAAAAGGCTACTGTTCCTACCATTAAATAGGAAAAAAGAAGCTCTGGAGTATATTTTATACTTTTATTCCTTTTAGATAAGGATCTTAAAGATTTATCTATCCTTTTTAAATTGTTATCCATTTTTTTCTCCTTTTGATTTTTTTCTTATACTACCCGTGCTTATAACTGATCTTTTTTTAAGAAGTATCTCTTTTCACAGAATAGCCATACAGATTTTAAAATTATATATACAGGTATTGCGATAAATGCTCCTCCTATCCCAAACAATGCTCCCCCTATAAGAACCACCAGAAGGGTTGTTATAGGATGTATCTTAAGGGAGGTCTTTGTTAACCAAGGCTTTACTATGTTGGCCTCTATAGTTTGGACTATTGTTATACAAACTATTACTGTTATTACCAGCTTAAAGGATTTTGTCATGGCAAAAAATATTACCGGTATCAGACCTATAAAGGGTCCTATAAAAGGAATCACATTCCCTATCCCTATTATCAAGGCAAACAGTAAGCTATACTCCAGCTTTAGAAAGAAAAAGATTAAGTAAGAGCATATCCCTACAATTATACTGTCCTTCATTGTCACTATTATATAATCACCGATGGATTTGTCTATATTTCTTATCAGTTCAGACCAGTCCTTTAATCCATATTCAGCCAGTTTTTCATCTACCTTATTTTCAATACTGTCATAACTGAATATAAGCATAATGGTAAAAATTGGCGTCATAAAAATCAGACTAAATGTACTATTCAATACTGAAAAGCTGGAGCTTAAAACCTTTAAGGTATTGTTTAGAATAACCTCCTTAGAATTTATTACCGTATCCTTTAAATCTATATTATTGACTTCCAAAAAAGATATCATATCCTTCTGAAACTGATCCTGATTCTTTAGGAAAAACTCTATTAGGCTCGATAGCTGTCTCGCTACAATAGGGATAAAAGCCAGTATTATATATATAAATACAGAAAAGAACATTACAAGGGCAATTAAAATTGCCGTATTCCTGTTTAATTTACGTTTACTACTCCCCTTCTTCACTGAATTTTCTCCAGGAGTAGGCTTATCACTAATCATATCTATAAACGGCATAAGGGAATAAACTATCACAAAGGACAGTATAAATGGAAATATTGTTCCCACCACCATCTGTATAGGTTTTTCAAAGTAATCATACACCTTAAAGGCTAAAAGTATGGCAATTAGTGCCAAAACTGCAACCACCAAAACATTTCTTAATTTCCTAATTTTCTCTTCATTATAAAAATTCATCATTCATCCCCTAAACTTAATAATTCTCATTTTTTTTGTTGAACACTATATCAATGGGACATCCCTCAAATCCAAAATATTCCCTCATTTTATTTTCAATATATCTCTGGTAGGAAAAGTGTATAAGTTCTGGATTATTTGAAAAAAATACAAATTTAGGAGGAGCTTCCCCTACCTGAGTTACATAGTTAATCTTTACTGCCCTACCTTTTCTTGTGGGAACGGGATTTTGGGCTATCATTTCAGCTAGAACCTGATTCAGTAACCCTGTAGTTATTTTTTTATGATATTCTTCATTTATAAATTTTGCCTGTTCCAATATATTTACAGTTCTTTTCCCTGTCAATGCGGATACTGTAACTATAGGGGCATAATCAAGGAAAGCCAGATCTGCCCTTACAAGATCAGTGAACTTCTTTACACTTGTATTATCCTTTTCTATAAGATCCCATTTATTTATAGCTATTATAATTGGTTTCTTTTCTTCATGTATAAGACCTGCCACCCTTTTATCCTGATCAGTTAGAAGTTCTGTAGCATCTAGCAATAACACACATACATCTGCTCTCTGTATTGCTTTTACTGCCCTTAATACACTATAATATTCTATAGAATCTTCTATTTTCGATTTTCTTCTTATTCCTGCCGTATCAATAAGGGTATAAGTTTCTCCATTATATTTAAAGCTGGAATCTATCGAGTCTCTAGTTGTTCCAGCAAGATCACTTACGATAGCTCTTTCCTTATTAAGAAGCTTATTTACAAGGGAGGATTTCCCGGCATTAGGTCTTCCAAGTACAGCAATCTTAAGTCCTTCCTCAATATCTTTTTCCTTTCTAGGATCAAATTTGTTAATTACTGTATCCAGAAGATCACCAAGATTTGTCTTGTGTTCCCCTGAAATTCCTATTACTTCCTCAAATCCCAATGAATAAAATTCAAATATATTTTCCTGGTCTTTCATATAGTTGTCAATCTTATTTACTGCAACAACTACCTTTTTATCTTTCTTCCTCAACACATTGGCTACATCTTCATCGAGACCTGTTATGCCTGCTTTTCCGTCCACAAGGAATATGACAACATCTGCTTCATCTATTGCCACCTGAGCCTGCTCCTTAATCTTATTCATCATAAAATCCTCTGTTCTAGGCTCCAGCCCCCCTGTATCAACAAGGATAAACTCCTTTCCTGACCATTCGATTTCCCTATACAACCTATCCCTCGTAACCCCTGGCTCATCCTTCACTATCGAAATCCTGTCCCCTATAAGTTTGTTAAATAAGGTTGATTTCCCCACATTCGGTCTCCCGACGATTGCTACTACCTGCTTCATTTTTCCTCCTAAATATATTATTCTATCAGCTTATCATCTGCAAAAGTCTATAATCCTAAAAACAAAGTTTTTTTTCATTAATATTTTTAATTTTCTCCATTTTAAGAATAACTATTTTTTGAATAATAACATTAAAATTAAAAAAATACATCTTTTTACAAATGCCTATATTATTGTATATCTGTATATTTCATTCTATATATTTTTTATATTTTCTTTTACAAATATCATTTTTATTTTACCATATAATTACAATTTTATCACGATTAATTTATTCATTTTGTTTAATTTTTCCTCTATTCCTATTTCAGCTTCTATCTTCATAGTAACCCTGTCTGAATAATTCTTTTCCATAATTTCTATTCCATATTCCTCATAATTGGAATTCAGGAACATTTCCACTTCTCCTGTATAACCATAGTCAAAATCTATTATAAATATCCTTTTTTCCCTGTATTCTATTATTCCCGCCTCATTTATTGCAAGTTTTGCTATTTTTGCATAATTCCTTATAAGACCTCCTGCCCCAAGTTTTATTCCCCCAAAATATCTTGTTGCAACCAATACCACATTATACACATCTAAAATATTGAATATTTCAGCCATCGGTTTTCCTGCCGTATTCGTAGGCTCTCCATCATCATTGTATTTAAAATATTCCTGCCCGTTTTCTATGACCCTATAAAGAGGTACATTGTGGGTCGCATCAGAATGCATACTTTTAATGTTCTGTATAAATTTTTCCGCTTCCTTCACACTGGATACAGATTTTATATAACCGATAAACTTTGACTTCTTTTCTTCAAATTCAACAACTGTTTCCTTTTCAACCGTCTTCACTCGCACACCCCTTTAACTTTTTTAATATTCTCTTCAACATATACTCCTTCCCCCATCTCTTTAAATTTTTATAAATTTCCCCCATATAAGAAAATTCCCAACATAATGTCCATATCCAAACCGGTCAGTCTTGTAAAAAAATCCAGTATATGGGAAAAAGCTTCTGAAAAAATTCCTGTGTATACTATAAAGAAAATTATTAATATACCATATTTTTCTATTTTATTGTAAAACTCTCTTACCTTATTTCCTGCTATAGAATAGACTATCCTGCCTCCGTCGAGGGGAGTAATAGGTATCAGATTAAATATCCCAAGAAGCAAATTTATAAAATATGTATAGAGTAGTATTGACATGACTATACCATTTATATCCAGCCTGTTACCCAAAATTCTTATAAAAATTAAAGAGATAAAAGCAAACGTAAAGTTAACTACAACCCCTGCAATCGCCACGCAGAAAAGTCCCATCCTTTCTGGCTTCAACCTGTAAAAATTTACAGGAACAGGCTTTGCCCACCCTACCAAATATTTAGAACCTGTCAAAAGTATCAGAATAGGAAGCAGTAATCCTGTTATATCAATGTGTTTTAAAGGATTAAGAGTTAACCTTCCTGCCCTTTTTGCCGTATCATCTCCAAATTTATAGGCTGCGTAACCGTGTGCTACTTCATGGCATGTCATTGAAAATATAAATACTCCTAAGGAAATAATAAGTTCCCATGACAAAAATATTCCCATAGTTCCCCTAAACAATATAAATAATATAAAGATTATAATAAATATAAGTTTTAATTCCGTATTTTGGGGATTCAACATCTTGAACCTATTATAATAATTTTTTATTTTATTCACTTTTATACCTCGGTTTCTTAATTTTAGTATTGGTATATTATACCACATTAATAGGTATCTTCAAAATATTACTGTATTTTATCTAATCAAAATAAATAAAATATTTAAAAAGATTACTAAATTTCTTTAAATTTTACAAGAGAAATAATATTTATTCTAACTATCTCCCTCAATCAGATGCTATAGTAAAACCCATTTAAAACAAAACTATATATTTATTTTATAATTACTTATAATCTAAGTTTTTTATAAAAAAATATTATATTTTTGGGTTTTATTTATACAGGTTTAACTATATATTAAAAATTTCTTCAAAATTTCTTTCCTTAATAAAAAACCTCCCTAAAATTCTATCTTTGATAAAACCATAAGGAGGTCAGTTTATTTTTATATGGTATATAAAACTATACACTATATTTCTTCATTAGTTCTTCCATTTCTTTTCCTTCTTCTATTTCCTTTACTCTTTTTACTGAAAGAACTATAGATTTTTTCTTTTCGTTAAATTCTGTCACTATAGCTTCTACTTCATCTCCTACAGAGAATTTCTCAGAAATATCCTTTAAAAATTCTTCAGTAAGTTCCTTTTTAGGAATCATTCCATCAAATCTGTCTGTTAGTTTAACAAGTATAAAGTTTTCATGGATTTCCACAATAGGAACTATAACTTTATTCCCTTTTTTATATTGATTTGCTGCCTCTTTCCATGGGGAGACAGTCAGTTGTTTAATACTTCCTCCCATCTTCTTTTCAGACTTATCAATATTTATTATTTTAAATTCTACTTCCTCTCCCAATGTATATTCCTTATTTTCGACTCTATCCCATGAAAATTCATTCTTGTGAATAAATACCTCCATAGCTTCTTCCATTTCTACGAATATTCCATATTCCTGTACGTTTATTACTTTCCCCTTGAGTATATCCCCAAGGTTATACTTTTCATCTATATTCTCCCATATATCATCAAGTAATGCCTTTGAGCTTAATGATATCCTATTTTTTTCATCATTAAAACCTATTATCTTGAACTTTATCAAGTCTCCTTTATTATATTTTGAAGGTAAGTTTAAAACTCTTCTATATGATAAATCAGAAGCATGAAGTAACCCTTCAATATCCTTTTCCAGTTCAACAAGAAGCCCAAATTCAAATACTTCAGATATTGGCTTTTCAAAAATATCACCCACACTATACTTTTCCTTTACACTATTCCAAGGATTTTCCACCAGCTGTTTTACACTTAGTCTTATATTCTTTTTACTGTCATCAATGGAAATAACCTTTGCCTTTATCTTATCCCCTACACTATATTCTTTAATAGCTTTGGAATAGTTATGCCATGCAAGCTCAGATATATGGATAAATCCTTTATTTCTTTCAAATTCTACAACTAGACCAAAATCAAGAATTTCCTTAACAACTACCTCTAAAACATCATCTACCTTATAGCTTGATGTAAATATAGTCCAAGGATCTTCCCCCATCTGTTTTATACTTAATTTTATCTTTCTTTTTTCATCATCCTTCTCTATAATTTTAGCAGTAACCTCATCCTTAATTCCAAATTTTTCCACAAGATCCTTAACCTGATCCCATGAAACTTCAGAAATATGTATAAATCCCGTTGTAGGGCCTATATTTAAAATAACTCCAAAATCAAGGACTTCCTTGACTTTTCCTGTTATAATATCCCCTATTTTTATGGAATTAAAGTACTCCAGTTCCTCCTTTTTAACTAAATCTGTTCTGGAAACAGTAATACTATTACGATTCTTCTCCTTAATTATAAATTTAAATCTTTCTCCTGTATAGTCCTTATCTTTTTCAAGACTTGCAAGAGAAAATGGAAGAAATGCTTCATTTTTTCCAACCCTGACAGAATAACCTCCCTTTATCTTCTTTAAAATTGTTCCTGTTACTATTTCATCCACTTCATATGAGGCAAATTCCTTAGCCTTATCCAATAAAAACTTAGACACAATAACAAATTCCTCATCACTTCTTAAAACCTTAACTTCTATTGTATCTCCCACATTAAAATCCTGAACTTCCCTTATTAAAATCCTACCCTCCTGTTTCCCTGATAAATCCAGATAGGCAAAGTCCATATCTTTTCTCGTTATTATTCCTTCAATTACATCTCCAGATTTTTTTTCCTCTGGTAAATAATCATCTAGCATCTGTTCAAATAAATCATTGTTTAATTCACTCATATTTGTCTCCTTGATTGCAATATAGTTAAAAATATTTCTAGTTTTCCCCAAATTTTTCTACTTCTATAAGTTTATACAACTCCTCCAGTACCTTTTCTTCGTCTTCTCCATTAGCCCTTAACAATAATTTTTCACCTTTAAGAACAGCCAATGATAGCAGTCCTAACATATCATCCCCTTTAACAAAATCTATATTATTGGAAGATATTTCCACCTTTCCTATTTCTAATTTTGAAGAATATTTCCTATAAGTCTGGACGATAAGTTTAACAGGTCTTGTATGAAGGCCTTGCTGATTTTTAATTTCAACTGTTAATTCCTTCATAAAATAATAAAACCCTACCTTTCCTCAAGTATAAAAAAGTATATAATTAATTATATCAAAAAAATGTCAAAAAATGAAGTATTAAATTAAGCAAAAAAAAATGGCGTCCCCGGTTGGACTCGAACCAACGACCCTTTGGTTAACAGCCAAATGCTCTAACCGGCTGAGCTACGGAGACATCATCTATAAAAGTCCGGCGGCGACCGATTTTTCCTGTAAAGA
>JBGXYD010000068.1:0-7857 GCA_041815005.1 Leptotrichia sp.
AAACGTACTATACTAAAACAGTACGATTACAGACTATAAAGGAGAGCGAAATATATGAATAAACTTAAAATTACTGAAGAAAAAGAAATAGAACTTTTATTAATTAAATATGAAGAATTGTGGAACAAAATAACTGGAATATATGAAATATGGGCTAAAAAACATAACACAACTTCCAGTATTGTATTTATATTGAAAGAAAGTTACTACTCAAAAAACTGTACTCAAAAAAATATTTGTGATAAATATTTGCTACCAAAACAAACAGTTAATACCATCTTAAAAAAATTAATAAATGATGAACTTATAAAATTGGAGATAAACAAAAATAATAAAAAAGAAAAATTTATAAAATTGACAACTAAAGGGAAAAAATACATTGAAAAAATTTTACTGGATTTAAATGACATGGAGTTCAAAATGGTAAAAACTATCAGTAAACAACGTTTTGAAGAAATGTTAAATATAGGTGAAGATGTATTTGAAAATTTAAAACAAAGTATAGAAGGAGAAAATAAATGAATAAAAAAATATTAAGAAAAAATTTATATAAAAATATTTTTCCAGCAATGATTGCTTTCGCTTTTACTGGCGTATACAGTATTGTTGATGGAATATTTGTAGGAAAAAATACAGGCTCATTAGGATTAGCTGCAATAGGAATAGCATATCCACTAACTATGATAATTCAAGCTTTAGCAACAGGATTAGGAATGGCAGGCTCAATTCATATAGGAATATCAATAGGTGAAAAAAATAATGAAAAAGAAAAGAATTTTTTTTCAGCAACATTATTACTGACTTTAGTAATATCAATACTTTTAACAATTATTCTTTATATATTGTTACCAACTATTTTAAAATTATTTAAAGCAGAAAATCAGATATACTTATTTGCAAAAGAATATGCTGATATTATGGTTTTATTTTCTGTTTTTCAATTTTTTTCAGTTGTACTAATTCCCATTGTTAGAAACTATAAAAGTGTATTGTCTGCTATGTTTGCTATGATTCTTGGTTTTTCTACAAATGTTGTGCTAGATTGGTTATTTATTTCAAAATTTCAATGGGGAGTAAAAGGAGCAGCAATAGCAACAATAATAGGACAATTTGTTTCATTATTTCCATTGATATACTACTTAACTCAAAAAATGAATTTAAAGGAAAAAATCCAATTAAGTTTTGACACACAAATAATAAAAATATTATTAAAAACCGCTATTTCTCCTTTTGGACTAACAATAATTCCTGCAATTGTTTTAATGATAATGAATAAAGCAACTCTCATATATGGAGGAAGCCTTGCATTATCAACATTTACAATAATCGGATATGTAATAACTATAGCACATTTGCTAATTCAAGGGATAGGAGATGGCGTTCAGCCACTTATTAGCTTTTATTATGGAGCTAAAGAAGAAAAAAAATTAAAATATTTATCTAATACAACATATAAAATTTCATTTATAACTGGAATAATTGTTGGAATATTATTATATGTTAACAGAAATTTAATAGTTTTTTTATTTGGAGTAAATAAAGATATTTCAATTTTATTTAGTGATAGTTTAATCTATTTTATAATAGAAGTTTTATTTATTTCTTTCGTGCGTGTAACTATATCTTATTTATATGCAATAAATCGTTCAAAAGAAGCTATGTTTATTATATATTCTGAGCCTGTTATATTGCTAATAACAATTTTTATTTTCCCGTTTATATGGGGACTAAATGGGGTATGGTTATCAATTACAATAACACAGTTGTTACTTTTTGTATTATCATTAAAAATCTCGTGACGAAAGCCACGAGATTTGTATGTATTATTTAAATTATTCTCATATATAATGACCTTATTAGAAATTTTTTATTAAAACTACTTTGTATAATCCTCTCCAAACCATTTTTTTGACAGTTTTGCCAATGTTCCGTCTGATTTCATTTCTTTTATTCCCTCATTTATTTCTTCTCTCAATTTATCTTCTCCTTTTCTGACTATCATATGTGCAGGGGATTTTTCTATGACTTCTCCTACCGCTTCTACTATATCTCCTCTCTTTTTAACAAAATATCCGACTGTAAGCCTGTCATTTATTGTAGCATCAGCCCTTCCTCGAGCTATTTCATCAAATGCTACTGTTACTTCTCCATCATAATACCGTAATTTAAACTTCTTATCTTTATCATATTCTGTCATTATTTTGTTATAGTCACTCCCCACACTTGTCATAATCCTTTTACCTTTAAAATCCTCCAGTGTTTTTATGTCTGTCCTTCCTTTTTTCACTATAATTTGAGCTCCTGAAATCAAATAATCATCAGTAAAGTCATACTTCTGTTCTCTTTCAGACGTTTTTGAAAGATTTGTCAAAAGATCAAATTTCCCTGATTCCAATGCCAGAAATATTCCGTCCCACGGTGTAATTATAAATTCTACATCTAAATTTCTTCTTTTTGCTATTTCTTCCATCACATCAATATCATACCCTGTCATCTTACCATTTTCATCAGTAAAAGTGTATGGTGGATAGTCACCTTCTACCCCTACCTTTATCTTTATTTTCTCCTCATTTGAATTTTTTTGATTCTTTACTCCTGTGGACTCTTCACCTTTTCCGCCACAGTTTATTAACAATATACACAGTAGCATAATACTTAGTAGCCGTAATAAATTATTTTTCATATACCTCTCCTTATATTCTTGAATTTATATTTACAATTTCTATCTTTCTTGTTTTCTCATTTAAAATAAGAATATTTTTTGAAATATATTTCAGGACATTTCTGTCATGACTTATAAATATAACTGTCATATTTTCAATTGCCCTTATAATATCCAAAATTTTTCTCTGGTTTTCCACATCCAGTGCAGATGTCGGTTCATCCAGTATCAGTACTTCGGGATTACCTGCCAATGCTCTTGCTATAGATAATCTCTGAAGTTCTCCCCCAGACAGTTCATGGGGGTATTTTAAAATCTGTTCAGGATTTATTCCAACTTTCAAAGAAAGTTCGGAAGGACTGTAATCTGTGGAATTGAGCCTTATAATTTCCTCTATGGAAAATTTTATATTCCTTTTGGGATTAAACGAATTAAAAGGATTCTGAAAAACTACCTGAAATCCCTTTCTATTGCCTAACAGTCTTCCATTTAATAAAATCTCACCTTCATATTGTATTAATCCTAATATTGCCTTTATAAAAGTTGTTTTACCGGAACCGGTTATTCCTGCCATTCCGTATATCCCTTCCGTCAGTTTTAAATTTATCTTATCTAGTATTATTCTGTCGTATTTTACTGTCAAATCTACAATTTCTAGCATTTCATCTCCCAGTTTAAAAAACTTAATAATTCTTTACTGTATTTTTCCACAGGGTTTTTCATTATCTGAGAAGTCCTTCCCATTTCAACTATCTTCCCTTTTCTCATAACTATCAGTTTATCTGAAACCTCTTCTATTATATTTAGGTCATGAGTTATGAAAATAAGTGACAATCCATTCTCTTTCCGGTATCTATTCAAAATTTCCACTATTTTTATTTCTGTCCCCCTATCCAGTGATGTGGTAGGTTCATCACAGATTAATATTTTAGGTTTCAATAATAACGAAGTAACTATTACAAGCCTCTGAAGCTCTCCTCCTGACAGTTCATGTGGATACTTTTTAAGATGGCTTCTGTCCAGTCCTACCATATCCAGCAGATACCCTATTTTATCATTATTCCTCTTTAGATTCTTTATCCTGTATATCCTGTTAATCTGATTGTCTATCTTTTCTACAGGAGAAAATGTATTAAAAGGATTCTGATAGACTATTGCTATTTCTGAAAGCCTTATTTCTGCTATCTTTTCTTCAGGCATTTCCAGTATTTCTTTCCCAAAAATTTTTATATTTCCTGAAAGGCTGTATATTTTAGGATTAAGAAGCCCCATCAATGATAATACTGTAACTGTCTTACCTGAACCTGATTCACCTATTATCCCTAAAGATTCCCCTTCCTGCATCTTAAAGCTTATATTTTCAATTAAATTTTTTCCTGCCGCTCTTATCTTTAAATTACTTACTTCTAACATCTTTAAGTTCTTCTCCTATCAAGTTTATTGAAAAAACCAGACCTAGAATCATCATCCCTGCTGGAAGCCAGAGCCACCATCTATTCTGGATATTTAAGATATTCAATGTTACTGAGAGCATTCCTCCCCAGCTTGCCTGTGGTTCCTGCACTCCCATTCCCAGAAAGGATAAGGAAGATTCCATTAAAATAGCCTGAGCCACTGAAGTAGTAAAAATTACAAGAATTGTATTCTTCAGGTTGGGAATTATATGATTAACAAGTATTCTTAAAGTTTTTTCGTTATTCAGCTTCAGAATCTGAATATATTCCTTATCTTTTATTGTCCTGATTTCCGTTCTTATCAGTCTTGTGGGCATAGAAAATGTAAAAAACACTATAATTATTATCAGATTTACAACTGAAGGCCCTATAAAGGCTGCCATCGATATAGCCAGAACATAAAAAGGAAAGCACATGAATACATCACATATCCTCATTATTACTGAATCTGCCTTTTCAAAAAAAGCAGAAATAAATCCAAGTATCAAGGCAACAGCTAATTTTGCAGCAGTCGCTAAAATACCTACTGCCAAGGATATCTTCCCCCCTTCCATCAGCCTTGCCAATACATCTCTTCCCATAGAATCTGTACCTAAAAGTGCCTCCGTATCAGGAGCATTTTCTATTTTCATCATATTTACAGTATTGGGATTCACATTATAAATAAACGGTCCTACAATAACAGACAGCACTATTATTATAAATATAGAATATCCTAAAATCAGTTTATATCTTTTCATATCATATTCCAATCCTTTTATCCAGATAATAATTAAAAATATCAGACAGGAAATTGGATATCAGAACTGTTAAAGCTACTATTACTATTATTCCCATAATTAACGGGTAATCCCTATATAAAACAGCTTCATAGTTCAATCTTCCTAAACCTGGCCATACAAATATTGTTTCTGTTATCAATGCTCCTGAAATCAGGCTGGGAACTTCCATGAAAATCATTGTAAAAATTTGTGGAAGTATATTCCTTAGTCCTATTATCTTATAAGCCTTATATCTTGTCATTCCAAACCCCTGATATGTCCTTATATATTGAGTATCTTTCACTGAAATCATATATCCCCTTATATATCGTACAAAATAGGAAAACTGTATAAATGTAAGTACCGATACAGGGAGTATCCCATAATAAATCTTATTAAGGATTGCTTCTGTCAAATATGTACTCTGGACTCTTCCTGTTCCTGAAACAGGAAAAAGAGGAATGTCAAGTGCAAACCACTTTATCATTAATATTGCAATCAGAAAAGTCGGCACTGAAATTCCTATACCTGTAAGAATATTTATAAACTTGTTCCAGAAGCCGTTATAATATCCAATGTATCTCCCAACCATTATTGAAATATAAAGGGAAATTACTAACGAAGGTATAGTCAGAAAAAGGGTATTCGGTATTTTATCCATTATTAATTCCATAACGGGTTTCCCATATTTCATCGAATACCCAAAATCAAATTTCATTATAGAGTTAAACCATTTTAAGAATTTTATATACAACGGATCATAATACCCTTTTTCTCTTAACATGGATTCTATCTGTTCAGGAGCCATTCCGGGTTTCATTGAATCCATATAGGGATTTCCTGGGGCTATCTGAAGCAGTATAAAGGAAAAAATACAGATTCCCAGTAATATTATAGCTAACATTATAATTCTTCTCATTATATACCTTTTCATTATTCCTTCCTTCATATCCTGTTTATTTCAAAAGTATCTATTTCTCCATCTCCCATTTTTCTACACTGTAAAATTCTACAAAAGTATTAGGAGTATAGTTCTTTAAACCTTTATTGTATGCTTTTACTATATCTGATGCATATAGAGGAATCCATGGTAACTCCTTGTTAAGCAGCCTTCCAAATTCATTCAGTATTTTTGCCCTCTCAGAAATATCTGTTGCTGCCCTGTTCATATCCATCAGCTTGTCTGCTTCATCTGAACGGAATCCAGTTATATTCCATCCAAATACTCCCTTTTCATCCGAAGCCTGTGTAGAATACCAGTTAGGTGTAGGATCAGGGTCTGCATCAAGAGTATTTCCCATCAGATACAGTTCAAAATCATGATTTCCTACCACTTTTTCCATAACAGCTTTAAACTCCATTGATTCTATTTTTACTTTTATACCTATTTTCCCAAGATTTTCCTGAATAACTGTTCCTGTTTTCTCCCTTATCTTATCACCTGTTGGAACTGTAAGTGTCAATTCCAGATTTTTTCCTTCCTTATCTACTGTTCCATCTCCATCAGTATCTTCATATCCTGCCTCTTTTAAAAGAGATTTTGCCTTTACTTCATCAAACTTATATTCTACAAGTCCTTCTTTAGGATATGACCAGAGTGTAGGTACCATAGGAGTATTTATTATTACTCCGTTTCCTTCAAGAAGTCCATCCACTATCCCTTTCCGGTCTATCCCGTAAGCTATTGCTGTTCTTAATTTTACATCCTGTAAAGTCTTATTTCTTAAATTGAATCCCATATATTGGATTTTAGAATTTGGATATTTTACTATCTCTATTCCCTTTTCAGTCAATATTTTAGCATCACTTGATTTAACATTTGAAATATCAACTATATCAATACTTCCATTTAACAATTCTGCACTTACAGTTTCTTCGTTTATGACTTTAAAAATAAATGTCTTTATTTTAGGATTCCCATTATAATATTCAGCATTAGCTGACATCTTTACAAATTCTCCATTTTTAAATTCTTCTACCTTATATGGCCCTGAACCGACAGCCTTGGATAATATCTCGTTACTTTTTTCCCATGTGTCTATTTCAACTTTTTCCCATATATGAGCAGGTAAGATTCCTAAAGTTCCTATATTTATAAGTACTGGAGAATAGGGAGTATCAAAATTTATTTCCACTGTCTTGTCATCAGGGCATTTTATTCCTGATATTTCTTTTGCTTTCCCTTCATTAAACGCCTTAAATCCTGTTATAGACTGCACATAGCTTGTCAAATCTCCTTTATATTTAGGACTAGCCAATGATTCCAAAGTAAATTTTACATCTTTTGAAGTGACAGGATTCCCATCATGAAACTTAATTCCTGATTTTAATGTAAAGACGACTTTTTTCCCTTCATTACTTATATCGTATTTTTCTGCCATTGCAGGTTCCAGTTCAATTTTTGAATTTAATTTTAAAAGCGAGTCATATACTAAGGAATTTACATATCCATCATATTGAGTATTTGAAATTAATGGATTAAATTTCCCTTCAGGTGAAACTGCTATTCCGTATTTTAATTCTGTAACAGTTTTTTTTATATTTTCTTCTTTTTTACCCTGACTCTGATCCTGTTTTGAACAATTTAATAATATTAAGCATACTACCAGCATTATTACTGACCTTAAAACATTGTATCTTTTTTCTGGATATCCATTTTTCATGATTCTATTTCCTCCTAAATTAAAAGTATTATATTCTAAAGTACTTATAAATATAGGAACTTTAGGAATTTTACCTGCCCATATATGGGAAAAAGCTGAAATAGACACATGGGAAAAAAAGAAGAAAACACAAAAAAACCTGTTACAGAATTAAATTATGGAATAGCAGTTTCGCCTGAAGGAAAATTTAATCCATTAATTTCAAATACTCAATATGACGGCTATGTAAATTCCTTAATATATGATTCGCTTTTAAAGTTAAATTCAAAAATTGAACTGGAACCTGCAATGGCAGAAAAATATGATATAAGTAATGA
>JBGXYD010000069.1:0-13140 GCA_041815005.1 Leptotrichia sp.
GTATTGTAACAGAAGAAGGAATAGCAATCTTTATTCATTTTGGTGTGAATACAGTTCAAATGGAGGGAGCAGGCTTTGAAAGATTGGCAGAAGAAGGTTCACTTGTAAAGGCAGGGGATTCAATAATACGGTATGATTATGAATTTTTAAAGGAAAATGCAGACTCAATTATTACTCCAATAGTAATTTCAAATTATCAAGAATTTGCTAAGTTAAATCAAATGGGAACAGGAAAAAATGTAACAGCAGGGAAAGATATCATACTTAATGTAATAAAATAAATAATTTTTGAGTAACTTAAATTAATAATGAAGTAAATCAATTATAAAAATATTAAATACATTGGAGGCTGGATATGAAAATCAGAATAAGAAATATAAATATATTATCAGTTTTGCTGCTGGCATTTATCTTTATTTCATGCTTTAACAAAAAAGACAGTAGCTCTGACGGGAATGTCAATTCAGACAATGTCAGTCTGAATAAGGAGATAAAATCTGAAAAATTACCAAATGAAGATGAAATGCAGAAGGGGAAAGGTATAAATGGAGATTTGCCAGTACCGGTAGATGCTTATGACGAAATACTGAATTCAGCTAGAGGTATTATTCCTAATGGAAAAACTGGATAAAGGAAAGATAAACGGTACATTGGGAAATGTAAGACCTACAGGCTGGACTTCCTTAGCAGATTCCATTGAAAAGGGGAGTAATGACCTGAAAGGATTAAAGGAAGAGGAAAATATAAACATTTTGTACATAATAACAGACGGAATAGAAACATGCGGTAAAAACTTGGAAGAGGTGGCAAAAAAGTTTAAGGCTGAGAATAAGAATATTATATTTAAAATTATAGCATTCAATGTAGATCCAGAACAAAGCAGGATATTAAAGAAAACAGCAGGAATTGACGGTGGGAGGTATAGTCTTGTCTATGATACAAGAAATCTTATTTTCGAACTTCTGAAAACACATGAGCTGAAATATACGAACTTCAAATGGATAACACTGGACAGGGAACTTTTAGAAAAATTAAAGCGTAATTATGAGCTGGCAGTAAAGTGGCAGGAGATATCTAGAAATGAATATGTAACAGAAAAGAAAGCCATGATTGACCTTATAGATATTGCCTCAAATAAAGACGGTAAAGGCATGCCGAATCCTATTATAACTTCTTCGGAAGTACGTTCAAAATTAGTCGGAATGGCATCAAAACGGGGAATAACTATACAGGGATTGTATGATACGGAAATTTTGGAAAGGCAGCCACAGACCGAGAAATATTTATCTGAACTAGAAAAATATATTGGAGAAGAAGTTGCCTATATTGAAATGAATAGCAGATATACTCCTGATAGCGGTTATTTTAATGATTATAAATAAAAGGGAAATAATATTGAAAGGAAAATTATTAACGGGATTACGGTATTGTAAATCAGTTGGTAGAGGATTGATGGAATATGAAAGATAGAGAACAGTGGTTAAAGTGGGCGATGGAGCTGCAAAGTCTGGCTCAGGCTGGATTAAATTATGCAAAGGACTGCTTTGATGAAGAAAGATATATGAGGATAAGAGAAATTTCGGCTGAAATTATTGCCCGGAAGACAGATATTTCATTAGAAAAGGTAAAAAAATTCTTCTGTAATGAAACAGGATATCAGACACCTAAGATGGATACCCGTGCAGCAGTATTTAAAAACGATAAGATTCTTCTCGTAAAGGAAAGAGATGGAAAATGGGCTCTTCCTGGGGGATGGGTAGATGTTGACCTGTCAGTGGAAGAAAATACCGTAAAGGAAGTAATGGAAGAAGCTGGGATAAGTGTAAAGGCTGAAAAGATAATTGCCATCCATGACGGAATAAAAAATAATCTCGGTTGCGGATTAGGACCTTCACCTTACGGAGTGTGTAAAATTTTTGTCCTATGCTCCATTGTCAATGAATGTGAAGGTGAATTTAAAAAGAATATAGAAACATCTGAGAGGGGTTATTTTGAGATAGATGAGCTGCCGGAACTGTCGGAAATCAGAAATACTCAGAAACAGGTGCAGATATGCTTTGAAGCATATAAAAGCAGTACATGGGAAACAGTTTTTGACTAAATGAATTTTTAAGGGGGAAGAAATGGAAATAAGAAAAGTAACTATGGATGACTTGAAAGAGCTGACAGAAATAGAAGCAAAATGCTTTCCGGTTGAAGAAGCTGCAACAGAAGAAAGTTTTAAAGGAAGGCTGGAAATTTATCCTGACTATTTCTGGATTTTAGAAAATGAAGACGGTAAAATAGTTTCTTTTGTAAATGGAATGGTATCCGACAAAGAAGTCATTGAAGATGAAATGTTTGAAAATACCTCTATGCATAACAGTAATGGTAAATGGCAGATGATATTCGGAGTAAATACATTACCTGAGTACAGAAGGCAGGGACTTGCTGAAAAGGTATTAAGGCAGGTAATAGAGGATGCCAGAAAGCAGGGGAGAAAAGGAGCTGTCCTTACATGTAAGGATAGACTTGTAAACTATTATTCCAAACTGGGATTTGTAAACGAGGGGATATCAGGCTCGTCCCATGGAGGAGCAGTCTGGTATGACATGAGGATAATATTTTAAAATATTATACAGGTTAATACAATCAGGTGTTTATAAAATGTAAATTTTAAAAATAACTTTTCTTTTGATAAAAAAATACCAAAAACTCCCTATTACGATACAATTTCACTAAGCGAAGAAAACTCAATTCACTAAAGAAAAATGCAAAAAGGAGCATTTTTCCTAAGCTCATTATCATTTTTTTCTTGTGAAATTTAAATATCGTAGATTAAAAAACGGAGGAAAACAAAGAAAATTAAAGTTAGGAAATACTGTATTTATTAGTATTTATAAAGTTTTATAAATACCAAAGGTTAATACAATATAAAGGAGGTTGTGCCATGATTTTTACAGAAAAGGAATATAAGTTGAAAGATGAGAGAATATGCCGTTTAAAAAGTGCAGAACCTGAAGATGCTCATAATATGATAGAATATATGAAAAACGTATTTTCAGAAAGTCATTTTCTTACAAGATATCCTGATGAAGTCTTTTTTTCCATTGAAGAAGAGAGAAAGATTCTTATTGACTGCAGGGACAGTGCAAACAAACTTATGGTGATAGGTCTATTAAATAATAGAGTAATTTCACAGTTTAATTTGCGTCCTGTTGCAGACAGAGAGAAAATAAGGCATAGAGGAACATTTGGCATAGCAGTGAGAAAGGAATTCTGGGGGCTGGGACTTGGAAATATAATGATACATGAGATTATAGAAAATTCAAGGAAAATGAAATATGAACAGCTGGAACTGGATGTGTATTCGGATAATGAAAATGCCGTAAGGCTTTATGAGAAATATGGCTTTGAAATATGGGGAAGGATACCTGATGGATACAAGCTTAAGGATGGTACTTACAGGGATTGTATAAAAATGGGAAGAAAATTATAATTTATTATTTTAGAAATGATAAAAATAAAAAAATATGCTATACTATGTTGTAATAAAAAATCTGTTTTTATAAGAGAAGACAAAAGAATGTGGATAAACTGGTATTAAATAAATATTCAGGTATAAATAATACAATTAATATTAAAATAAAATTTTAGGAGGTATAATAATGGCAACACCACACATAGGAGCAAATAAAGGAGATATAGCAGAAACTATACTGCTGCCGGGAGATCCGTTAAGGGCAAAGTATATAGCGGAAACATTTCTGGAAGATGTTGTACAATATAATAATGTAAGAGGAATGCTTGGTTTTACAGGAACATACAAAGGAAAAAAGGTTTCTGTACAAGGAACAGGAATGGGAGTCCCTTCAATAGGAATATATACTCATGAGCTTATTGCAGAATACGGAGTAAAGAATCTTATAAGAGTAGGAACAGCAGGTTCAATGCAGGAGAATATAAAAATAAGGGATGTAGTCATTGCAATGACAGCATCTACAGATTCTGCTATAAACAAACTGAGATTTAATGGAGCAGACTATGCACCTACAGCAAGTGCAGACCTGCTTTTCAAAGCATATGAGGCAGGTAAGGCAAAAGGGCTTAATATGAAGGCAGGGAATGTCCTTACAAGTGACACTTTTTATGGAGATGATCCTGAAGCATGGAAAAAATGGGCAAAATTTGGAGTACTATGTGTAGAAATGGAAACAGCACAGCTATATACTACAGCTGCAAAATTTGGAGTAAATGCGTTGACTTTACTGACAATAAGTGACTCCCTTGTTACGGGAGAAGCTACTTCTGCGGAAGAAAGACAGCTTACTTTTAATGATATGATTAAAGTGGCATTGGAAAGTGCGTTGAATATATAACAATGAAATTACAGACAGAATGCCTATAAAATTTAGGATACTTATAAAAAATACTCTCAAATAGTGTATCAGCACACTTTCTGAGAGTATTTTCTATTTACAGGAAATATACGGGTACCCAGTATATCTACTCCTTATATCTATTCTTTGACAAAGGCTGAAGTAACAGCTGCTATTGCAGCATCTCCAGTAACGTTGCAGGCAGTTCCAAAGGAATCCTGAGCTATGTAGAGTGCAATCATTAAAGAAATCATTGTATCATCAAAGCCGAGGACGGAACTAAGAATACCTAGAGCAGCCATTACAGCACCACCTGGAACACCAGGAGCTGCAACCATAGTAATACCGAGAAGTAGAATAAATTTAATCATCAATCCCCATCCAGGCAACATGCCGCTTTGCATAAAGAATACAGCAGTGGAGCATGACACAAGAGTAATTGTACTTCCTGATAAATGGATGGTAGCACATAAAGGAATTGCAAAATTTACTACTTCTTCTTTAATTTTCAGTTTTTTAGCACATTTTAAAGTTACAGGTATTGTTGAAGCAGAAGACTGAGTTCCTAATGCAGTAAAGTAAGCCGGCATCATATTTTTTAACATTGTAAAGGTATTCTGCTTTGTAAAGGTTCCTGCGACAGTAAACTGAAACAGTAAAATGACAATATGAAGAATAATAATCATAATAAATACTTTCAGGAATACACTTATTATTCCGGCAATCTGTCCTGCTGCAGTCATATTTGAAAATACCCCAAGTATATAGAATGGAAGAAGAGGAATTATAACTTTTTCAAGCATTCCCTCAATTATTATCCTGAATTCATCAAAAACATTGAATAAAGAATCAGATTTTAAAGAAGATATCCCCAGACCTATTACAAAAGAGAAAACAAGGGCAGTCATTACAGCCATAGGGGCAGGAATTTCTATGGTGAAATATCCTTTTAGAAGAGCATCTTCAGGGTTTGCAAAATTTGCCACTGTCTGTCCCTTTAAAATAACGGGATATAGGATAGAGGCAGTAATGAAGGCTGTAAGCCCGGAAATTATTGTAGAACCGTATGCAAATGCTGTAGTAATCCCTAAAAGTTTACCTGCACCTCGTGCAAGCCCTCCTATTCCCGGAGCAATGAAAGCTATAATAATAAGCGGAATCATAAATTTAAGAAGCTGTCCGAATATATCGGAAAAAGTTACAAGAAGCCTTACAATATTAATACTGAAGGCACTTCCTATATTTATATCCTTTCCAGCAAAGGTTCCGATGAAAACACCGAGAAGAATTGCTATAACAATTTGAACAAGTAATGGAATTTTTTTTAACATATGTAACCTCCTAAATAAGTTGATTTATTTTATAAATTTAATTTTACATTGACATCAATTTTTTTTGACAGTTCCCTTAACATAGTTCTGGTCATTGTATCCAGGTCATATTCAGGCGAAAAGTTCCATTCTTTTCTTGCACATGAATCATCAAGGGAATTAGGCCATGACTCAGCTATTTTCTGTCTTACAGGATCTACCTCGTATTTCAATTTAAATTCAGGGATATATTTCTTTATTGATTCTGCTACCATTTCAGGCTCAAGGCTCATGGAAGTTATATTAAAGGCATTCCGATGTACAAATTTTGAAGAATCTGCATTTAATATATCAATAATAGCATTAATAGCATCATCTATATACATCATGTCCATATATGTCCCTTTGTCTATAAAGCTTGTATATTCCCCCTTGGTCAGGGCATCATAATATATATGTACGGCATAGTCAGTAGTTCCCCCACCGGGAAGGGTCTTATGGGAAATTAGTCCTGGAAATCTTACAGATCTCGTATCTACACCATATTTTGTATGATAATAGTCACACAGTAATTCTCCTGAAACTTTGCTTATACCATAAATAGTGCTAGGCTGCATTACTGTATCTTGTGGAGTCTTTTCCTTTGGAGAAGTTTCTCCAAAAACAGCAATGGAAGAAGGGGCATGAAGCTGTGCCTTACATTCTTTCGCTATTTCCAGTGCATTTATAAGTCCGTTCATGTTTAGATTCCATGCAAACATAGGATCTTTTTCTGCATTTGCAGAAAGAATGGATGCAAGATGGACAATGGTGTCTACACAATTATCTTTAGCTATTTTAAGAAATTTACCATAATTCAATACATCGAGAATTTCAAAAAGACCATTAGCCGTATCTTCGTTTGATTTTATGTCTGTGGCAATAACATTTTCCACTCCTAGATTTTTTCTAAGTCTGATGGTAAGTTCGGTTCCAATCTGTCCTGAAGCACCAGTAATAAGAACTTTTTTCATAAATATATCCTCCTCCGAAAATTTTAAATTAATTTATAATATTTAAATAACCCCAAGCTCTTTTCCAACTTTTTCATAAATTCTTACGACCTCATCAAGCATTTCCTTTGTATGACATGCCTGTGGCATATTTCTTATACGTCCTGTACCTAGAGGAACAGTAGGATAAGTTATAGATTTTGCATAAACTCCCTCTTCAATAAGCCTTTTGGAAAACTGCTGTGTCTTATTTTCATCCCCGATAATAACAGGAGTTATGGGAGTTTCGGATACTCCTGTATCATAACCTATCTTTTTAAGCTCTTCCTTTAAGTATTTGCTGTTTTCCCATAGTTTCTTAACCAATTCTTTTTCTGATGAAATTATTTCAATGGCTTTTTTAGCGGCGGCAGCGGAACCAGGTGTGAGGGAAGTTGAAAAGAGGAAAGGTCTTCCACGTACCTTGAGCCAGTCTATAAGCTCCTTACTTCCTGCAACATATCCTCCTACTACACCGACAGCCTTTGAGAGGGTTCCTACCTGTATGTCTATGTCGTGGGAGCAATTAAATTCCTTTACAGTTCCTGCACCTTCACCCATTACTCCCGAACCATGTGCATCATCAATATAGGTGATGAGTCCAAATTCCTTTGCTATTTCAACTATTTCCTTTATTTTTGCAACATCTCCATCCATAGAAAATACTCCGTCGGAAATGTACATAATCTTCCCATAATTTTTGCTTTCTACAGCTTCCTTAGCCTTGATTCTTAAATCGTTCATATCCTGATGTTTACAACGTATAATTTTAGCACCTGATAATCTGCATCCATCAATAATGGAAGCATGGTTCAACTCATCCGACAGAATTGCATCATTTTTATCCATAATGGCAGAAATAGCAGCCATATTACAGTTAAATCCTGATTGAAATGCAATGGCAGCTTCAGTGTGCTTGAATTTTGCAAGAGTTTCCTCCAGTTCCTTATGGATTTTCAAAGTTCCGTTAATAGTCCTTACGGCTCCTGCTCCTGTTCCGTATGTTTTACAGGCTTCTATTTCAGCCTGTTTCATATCTTCTCTTGTAGCAAGTCCCAAATAGTTGTTTGAAGAAAGGTTTATAAGTTTTCTTCCTTTAATAAAAATTTCAGGACCATTTGCACCGTCAAGCATGTCAATTTCGTTATAGAGACCTTTTTCCTTCAACTCATTTAGTTTAGGGAAGAGAAAGTCCTTTAATGTGTTACTGCTCATAAAAAACCTCCATTATATAGTGTAAATATGATTTTAAAAAAATACTATTAGTTTAAATTATAGTAACATTTATTATATTTATGTTATACCTTGAAATAAAAAAAAGTCAATAGAAAATCAATAAAAATTATAAGGAATAAATAAGAAAAGGCTGGAATGTACCCCCTTTTTCTGATATAATAACTTAATAGGAAATAAAATCATAAAGAAGCAAAAATAAAGATAAATAACCTAGTGTAAAAGGGCTATATACATAGTCTTACAGGAAGAAAGATTAGGAAGGAGAGAAATTATGGTTAAGGTGAGAAGAGCAGATACGGGGGACATAGATAAAATAAATAAGCTACTGTATCAGGTGCATAAGGTGCATTCTGATGCACGTCCTGATATTTTCAAGTCAGGATTAAAAAAATATACTACAGAAGAACTTCAAGAGATACTTATGGATGATACAACACCAATATTTGTTTCTGTGGATGATTTGGGAGATGTTACAGGGTATATATTCTGTATTTATCAAGATACAGAGGGTATTTCTTCCCTAGTTGATAGGAAAGTACTATTTATAGATGACTTTTGTGTAGATTCCAACATACGGGGGCAAAACATAGGAAGTCAACTTTATAGTTTCATAGAGGAGGAGGCAGCTAGAAATAAATGTGATGCCATAACTTTAAATGTATGGAATTTTAATGATGGTGCAATAAAATTTTATGAAAAACTTGGATTTTCGACATTAAAGATTGTATTGGAAAAGAAATTATAATAAAAAGGGAAGGGAAAAAATGAAATTTTTAATAGTAGGTGATGTAGTCGGGGAGCCGGGAAGAAAGATATTGTTCAAATTTCTGGAAAAAAGGCGAAAAAATTATGAATTTATCATAGTAAACGGAGAAAATTCAGCAGGAGGATTTGGGATAATTCCTAAAATAGCTAATCAGATGTTTTATCACGGGGCAGATGTGGTTACATTGGGAAATCATAGCTGGGATAAGAAGGAGATATACCCCTATATACAGGAAGAAAAAAGACTGATAAGGCCTTTAAACTATACTGAGAATGCACCAGGTAACGGATATATCATAGTTGAAAAGGCGGAAAAAAAGGTGGCAGTCCTGAATGCTCAAGGAAAGGTATTTATGAATCCTATAGCATGTCCCTTTATTGCCTTGGAGAATAAGGTAAAAGAGCTGGAAAAGTCAGCAGACATAATAATTATTGACTTTCACGCTGAAGCTACATCTGAAAAGCTGGCAATGGGATGGAATTTTGACGGAAGAGTTTCTTTAGTGTATGGAACCCATACCCATGTACAGACAGCTGATAATCGGATATTACCGGGAGGTACAGCTTACATAACCGATGTAGGAATGACAGGGGGACATGATGGAATACTGGGTATGAATAGAAAGGAAAGTATTCAGAAGTTTAAGGACGGTATGCCCAACAGGTATTCGGTATGTGAAGAAAACATAAGGATTAACGGGATAGAAGTGGATATAAACGAAGCAACAGGAAAAGCTACAGATATAAGACGTGTAAGCATGAACTATGATGAAGTATAGGGGAACAAAAAATGAAATGGATTAAGGTAAAAATAGACTATTATTCAGATAATATGGATATGGCAAAGGAAAAGACAGTGGATATACTATCTAATATAGGAATACGTGAAATAGAAGTTGTAGATTATTTTAGAGATAATGGACTTGACTATAATATTCATTTTAAGAATAACAGCGATGTGTGGAGCATTACGGGATATATTATAAACAACAGGTTTTCAGACACGAAGTTAAGCATTATTTATAAAGAATTGGAGGAGTATTCTAAAAACAACCAGGATTTTATATATGAAATTTACACTGCAGAATGCTCTGATGAAGACTGGCAGGACGAATGGAAGAAGTATTTTCATACGGTAAAGATTACTGATAGGATAGTAATAAAGCCAAGCTGGGAAGAATATGAAGAAAAAGATGCTGAAATAGTGGTTGAAATAGATCCTGGACTTGCCTTTGGAACAGGAACTCATGAAACTACTTCCCTTTGTGCTGAATTTCTTATAAAATATAGTAAAGGAAGAAAAAGACTTCTTGATATAGGTTGTGGCTCAGGAATTCTTATGTTAATTGGGAAAAAAATGGGAATTCCTGAAGTTATAGGAATAGATATTGATGATAAAGTGGAAAAGGTTGTCCTGGAAAATTTTGAAAAGAATAGTATAGATGATGGTTTTAAAGTTATAATAGGAAATTTGGT
Organism: Leptotrichia sp.; assembly: GCA_041815005.1. Classification (GTDB taxonomy): domain Bacteria; phylum Fusobacteriota; class Fusobacteriia; order Fusobacteriales; family Leptotrichiaceae; genus Leptotrichia_A. Next base: position 10,177 of record JBGXYD010000069.1, read on the forward strand.
TGATAACATAGATGAAAAATATGACATTGTTGTCTCAAATATACTTGTAGATGTATTGGAAGAATTGCTTGAAACTATAGAAAATGTACTTCAGGAGGGGGCAACAGTTATCTTTTCGGGAATTCTTATGGAAAAGGAAAATGATTTTTTGGCAAAGGCGGAAAAATATAATTTGAAAAAGGTGGACAGAGCAGAGAAAAATAACTGGGTATCCCTTGTTTTTGAATATAAGGTTTAAAAGAAGGATATAGACTAATAAAAATCCATTCTAAATATGAGAAAAGTTTGAAATAGTTGAATAGCTGATATATAAGAAAAATAGGCATAGTATAATCAAAATTGATAGGAGGAAAAATTTCAATTATGCATACATGAAAATTGAAATTTAATAATATGATGATAATAGCAATAGACGGACCTGCAGGTAGTGGAAAAAGTACAATTTCTAAAGAGATAGCAAAGGAGCTGGGAATAGTATATTTGGATACGGGAGCCATGTATAGAATTTTCACCCTAAAATTGCTGAAAGAAGGAGTTTCCTTTGAGGATAGGAAAAGAATAGGGGAATTACTAAATAACTTGGACATTAATATAGAATGTGATAAATTTTATCTAGACGGGAAAGATGTATCTGAAGAAATAAGAAAGCCTGATGTCAGTGAAAACGTTTCAAGAGTGTCTGCCATTGGGGAAATAAGGGAGAAAATGGTAGAACTTCAAAGGGAATTTTCAAAGTCAAAAAATATAATTTTAGATGGACGAGATATAGGAACAGTCGTTTTTCCAGAGGCTGATTTGAAAATATTTTTAATTGCCGATGCAAATGAAAGAGCTAGAAGAAGGTACAATGAATTGAAGGAAAAAGAAGAAAACATTTCTTTGGAAACAATATATGAAAATATTTTGAAAAGGGATAGAATGGACTCAGACAGAGAGGTCGCCCCTTTGAAAAAGGCAAAAGATGCTATTGAAGTAGATACAACAGATAAAAATATTGAAGAGGTAAAAAAGGAGATATTAGATATTTATTTTAATAAAAATATAAATTTTAAAAAAAATTAAAAAATATAAAGAGTATACAAGTATCTAATGATAAAATCTAAAAAGTATATCGAAAAAAATAAAAAAATAAAAAAAAGGGCTAGACAAAATTTTAAAATAGTGTATAATAGTTTAAGATTATTAAAAATTTAATGGAGGTTAACATTATGTCAAAAAAAGAATTTGTAGAGGCATATGCAAAAGCTACAGGAGAAACTAAAAAGAGAGCAGAAGAATTAGTAAATGAATTTTTAGGAACTGTAGAAACAGCTTTAGTTAAAGGAGAGTCTGTCCAGTTTGTTGGATGGGGGACATTTGGTGTTCAAAAAAGGGCAGCAAGAACTGGTAGAAACCCTCAAACTGGAAAAGAAATAAAAATAGCTGCTAAAAAAGTAGTTAAATTTAAAGTTGGTAAAAAATTAGCTGATAAAGTGGCTAAGTAGTAAATTACCTTACGGGGTTATACATTGTAATTAATTAAGACTATTCGTGAAATCTATCTAAGAATAGTCTTTTTATATTGAATATGATATAATTACTGTGTCAGGAGAGTCCTGTCATATTCTGTAATATGTAGAAAATATTGATATGTAAAATGGAATTATGCCAATTCTGGATTATAAAAGATGGAGAAATAGAATGATTTATAATATAATAAGATTTTTTCTGTATGGGATCATATTTATAGTATCCCTTTTTAAAAAGAAGACAAGGGATTTTTTTAAAAAGAGATTGCTTCAGAAAATAAGAAACGAAAAATTTAAAGGGAAAGATGCAGTTCTAGTCCATTTGTCGTCAGTGGGAGAATTTAATCTATCCCAGGAGCTTATAAAAAGGATGATCATAAAGGGGTAAAATATAATAATTTCTGTTATGACAGACACAGGATTTGCGGCAATAGAGAAGGTGTATGCAAATAATGAGAATATAAAAATAATTTATTTCCCTTTGGACGACTATTTCCTGATGAAGAAGCTCTTTAGGGAATATAATATAAAAAAGACGGTTGTAATAGAAACGGAAATATGGCCTAACCTTTACAGCTTTGCTTATAGAAGTGGAGAACTTTTTATTGTAAACGGAAGGCTGACGGAAAAAAGACTAAAGTCCTATATGAAGGTAAAGAGGTACATAAGAAAAATCCTTAATCTCCCTAAAAAAATAATGGTACAAAGTTATGAGGACAAAAAGAGATATGAGAGGTTGGGGGTAGAAAAGACAAAGCTTATTACCTATAAAAATCTTAAATATTCCATAGGATATGAAAAATTGGATGAAGAAAGAAAAAAGAATTATTTTGCCCACAATCTGATTGCCGAAAAAAAGAAGATAGTGTGTGGGAGCACAAGACCTGGTGAAGAGGAAATATGGCTGGAAGTTTTTAAGGAAATTAATGTAGACAAGGAATATCAGCTGGTAATAGTTCCAAGGCATCTGGAGAGAATAAGGGAAATAGAGGCAATGATAGAAAAGATATATGGCAGTCCTGCATCGGGGTTATATAGGGAAGAAAATAAAAATTATTCCCTATTATCAGAGAATAGAAGAACGGATATACTTATTGTGGATAAAATGGGTGTTTTAAGAGATTTTTATCAGCTGGCAGATTTTGTATTTGTAGGTGGAACTCTTGTAAATATTGGAGGGCATTCCATATTGGAACCTCTTTATTATGGGAAACTTCCCATAATAGGGAAATACTATCAGAACATAGAGGAAATAGTGAAAGATGCTGAAGGAATGGGATTTGTAAAGATAGTAAAGGATAAGGAAGAAATATTGGAGTACCTTGAAAAGTCAGAAATAATAAATACCAGTGATTTTTTTAATAAAAACAATGAAATATGTAAAATACTGGAGGAACTTTACTAAAGAAAATGAAGTTATAGAAAGAGTTAATATTAAAATGTAATATAACAAAGA
>JBGXYD010000070.1:0-12294 GCA_041815005.1 Leptotrichia sp.
ATATTTAAAAATTTAATTCAGATGTTTGGGAAAATCCATCTGTAAAAAAAACCTTTTGGGATACGTATGTCCTGTAAGGAATACGTATTTTTTATTGTCTGAAAATATGAAATTTATGAAAGGAGAAAACTGCTTTATAATTTAAAATAAATAAAGCAGCATATAGAAATGGAATTTGGAATCAATGAAATAATATGGTTAGGTTATCTTTTATTTAACTATACTGCCATCCTTATGGCATATAGGTACTGGGGAAAGGTTGGTCTGCTTATTTTCGTCCCTTTGTCGGTAGTGCTTGCAAATATCCAGGTATTAAAAATGATGACTTTATTTGGAATAGATACTACAATGGGAAATATTGCCATTGGGGGGGTATTTCTTGTATCGGACATACTATCTGAAATAGAAGGAAAAAAATATGCCAGAAAGATTGTTAGCATAGGATTTGTAACTATGATTTTTACTACTATCGTTATGAACTGGGCTATTGGAGTAAAGCCTGCTCCAACAGATACCTTTCAGTCTCATCTGGTAGCAATATTTGGCCTAAATATAACTGAACTGTCTGTCGTAAGAATAACTGCAGCGAGCCTTATAGCCTTTGTGGTATCACAACTTTTCGATGTATGGGCATACCAAATTATAAGGAAATGGAAACCCAGCTACAAAGATATATGGATTAGAAATAATTTAAGCACAGTGGTAGGACAGATTATTGATAATTCAGTATTTACAATATTGGCATTTGCCGGGGTATATGGTATAAAGGAGCTGTTTGTAATAGCCTTTTCCACTTATTTTTTGGAGTTATTTATTTCAGTTATGGACACTCCCTTTGTATATATTGCAGCTTTATGGAAAAAACAAGGAAAAATTAGGGAATTAGAGGAAAACTCAAATGGAAAGGTATAGTGTTATAAGAAGAAAAAATCCTAGAGAAATTGTACTTCTGAAGGGGTTTAATTGTGAGTATGGAAAATGTGCCTTTTGTAACTATATATTAGATAACACAGAAAATGAAATGGAAATGAATCGCATAAATTTTATCGAATTGGAAAAGGTAACCGGCGAATACAGTGTCCTAGAAGTAATAAACTCCGGTTCAGTATTTGAATTAAGTAGAAATACACTTTATAAAATACAGAAAGTATGTGAAGATAAAAAAATAAAAGTTCTATATTTTGAAGCATATTTTGGATATCTAGATAGGCTTAATGAAATAAGGGAGTTTTTTAAGGAGCAGGAGGTAAGGTTTATAATTGGAGTAGAAACCTTTGATAATGACTATAGAACTCAAATACTTACAAAAAACTTTTTTATAGATGATAAAGTACTGGAAAAATTGAAAAGGGAATATCAGACTGTCCTTCTTCTAGTGTGTACTGAGGGGCAGACAAAAGAACAAATCTTATATGATATAGATTTTGCCAAAAAAAACTTCAAGGAAGTGGTAGTTTCAGTCTTTGTAAATAATGGTACAGCAATAGTACGAGATGAAAATCTTGTATCATGGTTTCTTAAGGAAATACATCCAGTCTTGAAATACGACAACCAGGTGGAAGTGCTGGTGGATAATAAGGATTTTGGTGTCTATGTTCAATAACAGATTTATTATACTGTTAAACAACTGCTCTTATTTTTTCTCTTCAATAATAAATTTCTGTATTTTCTTAATAGAATTTCTCTATGAAAAAATCCTTTTAGCCGAAAAAAAAGGCTTGCTCTTCTTTTAATATTTATTGGATACTCAATATTAATCGGTGTACGCTAATTTATTTTCCTTGTGAATAAAAAAATGGGGATATCTTATGACAGCCCCATTTTTTTTAATTCTCTTATATTTTAATCGTAATATATTTATTTTAAGGCTGTAACTTTGCAAGTTCTTCTAAGTCAACATCAGCATCATAGTCAACATTGTCAAAGTCAAATCCGTTCAGCTGCATGAATTCTTCCCTTGCTCCTGCATAATCACTAAGTTCCTTGAAATTTTCAGGAGTAACTTTATCCCATAGTGCTTCAACTTCCGCCTGTACATCATCTCTCATTTCCCAGTTATCCGGCCTTAATCTTCTTTGATTATCAAATTCAGGCTTTCCACCATACATCATATCCTTAAGAAGCCTCTGTTTCTGCTCTATTGTCCCTTCATGGATTCCCTTTTCTTTCATTACCCTGTAAAGAAGGGCTGCATAAAGTGGGAATATAGGAATAACTGCACTCGCCTTAGTCATTAAAGCCTTACTTAATGATACATAGGCTTCCCCATTATATTTTTCTTTCAGAAAATCATTTAATACATCAGAAGTATGTTCCAAATCCCTTTTAGCGGCTCCTATCGTTCCTTCCTTATATATTCCATAAGTAACCTTTGGTCCTAAATAAGAATATGCCACTGTTTTAAAATTTTGTGTGAGAACTCCTGCTTTATCTAAAGCTTCCACCCATAATTTCCAGTCTTCTCCTCCCATAACTTTTACTGTACTCGCTACTTCTTCAGGAGTGGCAACTCCCATGACAGTCTCCTCCATAATTTCCTTTTCTAAGTTTATGGAAGGTCCTATTATCTCTTTTTCAGTAGATTTTAAGGCAGATCTGTAAGTAATCCCATCTGTAGGATCCGTTCTCACTGCACTTGCCAAGCTATATATAAGTAAATCTATCTTTCCACCGAATTCTTCCTTTATATAGTTTATTACTTTCTCCTTTATTTCATTAGAAAATGCATCTCCCATAAAATTTTTCGCTACAAGTCCTTCTTCCTTTGCAGCTTCAGTAAAGGCTATTGTATTCCACCATCCAGCAGTTCCTATCCTCTTACCTTCTATCCCCTTTTCAAAAGCAACACCGATGGTATCTGCACCTGCACCAAAGGCAGCGGAAATCCTTGAAGCCAGTCCGTATCCAGATGACGATCCTATAATCAATACCTTCTTTGGACCTTCATATTTATCTTGGGACTTAACAAAATCAATCTGTCTTTTTACAAATTCCTTTGCTCCTATAGGATGATTGGTCAATGCTAAACTCCCCTTTAATTTTGGTTTTATAACCATTCTATTTTCCTCCTAAAAATTATTTTTTCTTATATTAAAGTATACAATAATTAACAAAATTTTACAATAGATAGACACAAATTATTTAAAAAGGATAGCCGAGTTTCATCTGACTATCCAAATAGTTCAATTATTACATCTATCTTACAAGCATCATAGTAGGGACTTGTGGTACCCTCAAACCGTTTTTATCTTCTGGTGTCGAGTTGCCGAGCCAATCATATATGAACTTTATCTGGTCATCAAAATGCCTTATGCATTTATGAGATTCAGGATATGTACCGATTTTTTTTGCTGTAGCAGCCCTCCTCTGTTCCCTTGTATCCTTTGGCTCAAATAATGAAGGTATTCCATGCATATAACCTCCCCCACTAAACCTCACTGCATATTTGGCATCCCCAGCTATCTCACTACTACCTGTATTTGTATAATACATGACAGGTTTGGAATGGGCTATTAAAAATGTTCCATATGGAGTAGCATAGGAAGTCGTCGTATCCTTACCTGTAGTAACAAAGGAAGATGTAATTACATTCCATTGACTGGCTCCCTTATTTCTTTCTATTACCATTTCTGTCTGACTGTGCCTATCTACATATATAAATCTGTCTATTTCCTCGGTTATCTTACTGTCTTTCAATAAATTCCTGCTTTCCTTCTTCAAGTAATATTCCTTACCATCATAAACATCTATTTTTACCTTTATGTACTTATCTGTTTCTCCTGTTATGGTCATGATGGACCTGTCAGGGATATTTATATACTCCTGAAAACTATTGCTGAGATAACCTTTTTCACTTTGGTTTTCCCTATTTCCATACCTATCTTTAGCTGTACCTTCGCCTCCCCCAAGGGGAATATAATCCTCCAGAACATATATTTTTTTCTTTTCAGACAATGCTTTCTTTATAAAATCATTTGTCCTGTTTACCCTTTTCATCATGTCCTGCCAGTCAAACTCTCTTTTTATCATATTTGTACCTATAACATAAGCCCGCTTACCGTCTATCTCTATTTCATACCATTCAGAAGTTCCTTCCACATTTCCCTTAACTTTCCCTATGACCTTATATTTTTCCCCAGAATTAACACTTCTTAATATTTCAGAATTTGTGTTAGGTTCTCTCCTAACATTTGTATTTGTCTTGACAAATACAAAGTTATCCATGTCCTTTGGAGTATTTTTACTATATTTATAGTTAAAAGTAAGATTTTTTGGTTTTTCCTCCGAATATCGTGTAATATAATTAATAGCCTTTTCACTATCAGCAGGTTTTGTAATAGTTCCTTCATTACTTTCCTTGTTATCCGGTGTATAATTTTTTTCTATGATACGATCATTTACAGGCATACGGTTCTCTGCAGGAACATTTTCCTGTATTATTTTTTCCTGTAGAACCTTTATATCATCTTCCTTTGTCTTAGTATCTCCAGAGGAACTTTCAGCTAAAGTATTTGCCCCACTGTTTATACAAATTAGAATCATTATTAAAAAAAAGCTAAAAAAAAATTTTTTTTCTTTCATACTTTAAATCACCTCTATGTATTATTATAACACTACAACTACCACTGGTTCCTCAGGTATTGTATTTTCCTTTACCTTAGTTGTACTGTTTCCATTTACCCAACCTACAATAAACTTAATCTGATCATCATAATGTCTCACACATTTATGGGATTCCCTATAAGTTCCTATTTTTGAGGCTGTATAAGCCTTTGCTCCTGCACCTGCTCCAAATGAAGCCGGAATACCATGCATATAGGCACCCCCACTAAATCTTACAGCATAATCTGCCCTTCCTGCTATAACTAAACCAGGTTTTCCTGCACTTTTCCTAGTATCTCCTTCCCGCTGCTTTCCTGTAAATAACATATACGGTCTTGTAAATGCCACAAGAAAAGCTCCATGTGGTGTTTCATAGGAGGAATAACCGTTATCTACCCCTGTTGTTACAAAGGAATAAGTTATAACCTCAAACTTCCCATTTTCAGTGTTCCTTTCAAAAAGTGCCTCCGCCTGACTGTCTGGATCTATTACTATAAACTTATTGACTTTAGCATTTATATCTGTTTTCTTGATAGCTCCTTCCCTATTTTTTATATAATAGGGACCACCATACATCGGTGTTTCGATTTTAAGCATTCCATTTTCCTCACCTAGCACCCTTATTATTGTCTGATCGGGGATATTTATATGCTCTCCACCTTCTTTAGCCTCAAGGAAACCTTTTATACTCTGGTTATTTCTATTTCCAAACTTATCCTTTTTACTGTAAATATCATTTGCAAGAGGCCTGTATTCTGTTATTATATATAATTCCTGTTTATTTCTCAAAGTCTCATCTATAAAATCATTAATCTTCTCCATTTTTACAACCATTTTATCCCAATAAAAGCCTCTTTTTACATTTTTCCCACTTTCCTGAATATATCCTCTTATTTTATTTTCTTTTCCAAATTCTGCAAGATACCAGTTTTCACTAACACCATTTTGATCCGAAGAAATTCCCAATAATATTCTAGGTTTATCCTTATACTTTAATGAAGCCAGCCCTGCCGAAGAATTATTAGGAGATTCCTTTAATGTTCCTGAACTTCCTATAAACAAAAAGTTATCCAAGTTTTCCTTTGAATTTTTATCATACTTTAAATTTAGGGATACTTTTTCATTCCTGTTATCTTCAAGCATGCTTATGAATCTTACTTCTCCTCTTGATAACCCTTTGGAATAGTCTTTATAATAACTCTTTATATCCTGTAATAGCTTTTCTGTATTTGCAAAAGAAAATATTCCTGCTTCATCTTTTAAAGCTATCTGATATGATAGTTCGTATACCCCCTCCTGCATTGTATATATGGAAACTAACCCGTTTTTTGTGGAAAGACTGTCACTTTTCCTGCTTACTACTACCTTTTCCAATGTCCCATCCCCATCAAAATCATAATCATATTTGTATATATCTTGTCCATCTATTGCTATATTTTTACTATATTCCTTTGGAAATTTTACTATTTCATCAGATTTCCCTATAAAATTGCACATAGCCATTCCCAATGTAAACAATGTTATTTTTTTTCCTTTTTTCATTTTCTCTCCTAATTTAATATTTTATTGATATCTATTCCTTATAATTTTATACTATATTATTAAAAAAATCTACTCAATTTTACATTTTTAGACCAATTATATCTTTTTTATATGTTTATTTTATTCTTCCATATGATTTCCTAAAATTTCCTAAAACATCCCTTTACTATCCCATGTATTTTTAGATTAAAATATTTGTCCCTCGTAAAAAGCAAAGTTTCCTCTCCTTGCTCCAATGACCGAATTACAATTGTCTCATTTATATATCTAACATAAGCAATTATTTTCCTGCCTTCATATTCTATAAGACATCTTACTCCGTCCAATATCTGAAAATCCAACTTTTCCCATTTTTCTAGTATAAGAAGGTCTTCTTCATGAAAATCGGGAAAATAATCTCCACACCTTATAAGAAGAGAAAATAAGTTTTCTCCCTTCTCATCTGAAATCTTAGGAAAATATTTATACATTGGCTTTTCATAGGGAAATATTTTTCCATTTCCAATAATTTCCCCCTGTAGTATAACCTTATCTGTTTCTAAAATAGGGGTATCTTCTTCTTTTACAATACTTCCCCTAAAAAGAAGTAACTCCTCCTGAATATTTTTAGGAAGTCGCCTAAATTCCTCATAGTCAGATATCCCCTTCTTATCTTCTTCATCTACATCAAAAATGTTATAAAACTTCCTTATAAACTTTTCAGAAGGTCCCTTCAAATCATTTATTATATTACTTATATATTGTGGGGAAACATCCATAAGCTGAGAAAGCTCCACTTGAGACATTTTTCGCCTTATATATTTTTCTAATATTTCCCCCGTTGTTCTTATACCCTTCATAACCATTCTTCCTTCCATTATTGCATAGTTCCCAGTTCTTCCAGATTATAGGGAGTTTCCTGATAAACATAGTGGTTTATCCAGTTTATAAACAGCAGGTTTGCGTGCCCCCTCCACGTGTGTGGAGGAATTTCTTCTGGATTGTCCTCTGGATAATAGTTGAATGGTACCTTTATTTCCCTTCCAAGATTGACATCCCTTATGTATTCTGCCGCCAATGTCATCCTATCATATTCCATATGCCCTGTAATAAATATTTTTCTTCTATTTTTTGTCCTTACAATACATACCCCTGTTTCAGGAGATTTTACAAGGATTTCCAAATCATCCACTTTTTTTATTTCCTCTTCTTTTATTTCTGTATGTCTTGAATGAGGCATATTAAATATTTCATCAAAACCCCTGAAAAGTGAAATACTGTTATCCTCAATCTTCAAAGGATATATACCAAAAAGCTTTTCAGCAAGCGGATACTTCCTTATTCCATAGTGATGATATAACCCCGCCTGTGCTCCCCAGCATATATATAAAGTAGAGAAAACATGAGTATTGCTCCAGTCAAATATCTTTTTTAGTTCCTGCCAGTAGTCCACTTCTTCAAATTCTAAAGTCTCCACAGGAGCCCCGGTCACTATTAATCCATCAAACCTTTCATCCTTTATATCATCAAAACTTTTATAAAAATTTATCATATGCTGCTCTGAAATATTTTTAGAAATATAGGTATCCATCTTTAAGAAAGTTATTTCCATCTGTAGTGGAGTATTACTCAAAAGCCTTAACAACTGTGTCTCTGTTTCAATTTTTGTAGGCATGAGATTTATCACCACAAATTTCAGAGGGCGTATATCCTGAGTTAATGCCCGCGTCTCACTCATGACAAAGATATTTTCCTTAGCTAAAATGTCTACCGCCGGTAAGTTATTAGGTATCTTTATTGGCATTATCTTATCTCTCCTTTCTATATATATAAATAATTCATTTTATAAATAAAATATTTTGTTTTTATTAATTAGATTTATTATATATTTTTTTTGCTTAAATTGCAACATAATTTGATATATTTCCTTTGTATAAAACATTTATTTCTATAAAAACTCAAAAGAAAAAATACTGAGAAAACAAATAATTTTCTTGACAAATTCTAATAATCTTTGTAAAATAAATTTATACATTACATTTTTATAGGGAGTTTTTTATGAAACTTATTATACAAAGGGTTAAATCTGCTAAAATGTTTGTAAATGGCACATTTAAGAATGAAATAGGAAGAGGAATTGTTGCTTTTCTAGGTGTTACTCATGAAGATGGTTTAAAGGAAATCACTTACTGTGTGGATAAAATTATTAATCTTAGAATTTTTGATGACACAGAAGGTAAACTTAATTTATCTGTTCAAGATATTGAAGGGGAAATACTCCTTGTAAGTAATTTTACCATTTACGGTAATATCAAAAAGGGGAGGCGTCCTGATTATCTTAATTCTGCTCCAGCAGAAACAGCACGGCAGATATATAACCTTTTCATAGAAAAACTTTCTGAAAAAAGTGTTCCATTTAAAACAGGAGATTTTCAGGAATATATGGAAATTCATTCAGAAAATGACGGTCCTGTGAATTTAATTATTGAATCTTAAATTTTGAAAGGAAGTGAATTTTGCTTTATGAAAAAAAAGAATATTATCTTAGTGTCTCTTTTTTCCTTCTTTGCACTTAGTTGCTCGACTTTACAGGAAAAATTAGGTGCAAAAAGAAGAAATGAAAATTCAAGATCTGGAACATCTAAAACTAATAAAGATGAAAATGAAAATTCAGAAATTGCTGATAATAATCAAAAGAAGGAAGTTGAAAAAGAAAGAAAAAAGGAAATGGAAAAATCTACTTCCAGATACGAAAACTCTGTCTTCAGTGAAAAGCTTAGTAACGACAGCCTTGTTATGACTAAAATTAACGAAATTCATACTAAAAACAGACGGATTTCAGTAAACGGCTCTTCAGAAGAAATTTATACTGCAAAACTTCAGAATGCTCTTCTTACTTCATTTAAAAGTTGGAAAGGTACGAGATACGCCTTTGGTGGGGACTCCCAAAGGGGAATAGACTGTTCAGCCTTAACTCGTAGAGTTTACCGTGAAGTATTCAGTTATGAACTTCCTAGGGTTACTACTGATCAAATTAAGGTGGGAAAACATGTTTCCATGCATAATTTAAAGCCTGGAGACATACTATTTTTTAGACCCGAGGGTAAATATAACCATACAGCAGTATATCTAGGAAATTCCTTATTTATTAACGCCTCTTCATCTAAGGGAGTTATTCTTTCTTCTCTTGAAAACAAATACTGGAAAAGGTATTTTAAACATGGTGTCAGAGTCGGAAACATAAGGGCAAATGTCTAAATAAAAAAACTGATAAATCCAATAATAATTTAAGTACAATAGCTAAAATCGGATTTATCAGTTTCTTTTTTATTATTTTCTTTAATTTTTAATTAATAATTCCCCTTTTCCTGACCTATTGTTGTTGTTCCCCCATGTCCAGGATACACAACTGTATCTTCTGGAAGAATCATCAGTTTTGCTATGGAATTTTTCAAATCCATAGTGCTTCCGGTAGGAAGGTCTGTTCTTCCATATGCCATTTTGAAAACAGTATCTCCAGATATGAGTATTCCCTTTTTTTCATTGTAAAAACAGATACCTCCATGGGTATGTCCCGGAGTATTTATTATTTTAAAGCCAAACACCTCATCATCTTCTTTCAGTTTAATCACTTCTATATTTTTAGATAGCTTAAAATCCAAATCAATCCATATGGAAAGGGACAAGGTCGAATCATACAGAAAGTCAAAATCATTTTCACTAATATATACAGGAACATTTTTATAATCAATAATTTCTGGAATACCGATTATATGGTCATAATGTCCGTGTGTAAGCAAAATTCCCATAAGATTAAGTTTTTTATCATCGATATAGCTTATAACCGGAGCCATGTCATATCCTCCTGGATCAACGACATAACATTCTTTTCCATTATCCACTACATAGCTATTTCCCTGTGTCCTTTGATTAATAAATAATTCCACGTTCATATTTTACTCTCCCTTTCTTGAAATATGCACATCCATTTGAGGATAAGGTATTTCAATATTATTTTCATCAAATTTAATTTTAATTCTTTCATTTAATCTTAGTTTTAGTTTAAAATAGTTTTCACTTTTAACATATACATATACATAAAATATCATTGATGAGGCTGCAAGCTCCCCTACACCTATGGTAGGCTCCGGAACCTTTAAGGCAAGTTTATCCTGAGTTTCTGATTCTTCATTTACTATACTGGTCAAAAGTTCCTTTATTTTCATTATATCACTGTCATAAGAAACCCCTATGTTTAAATCCAACCTCCTTATCTTCTCCTTTGTCATATTTCTTATTTCTGTATTGGTTATAAGTCCATTTGGAATTATAACTTGCTCATTCTGTGCTGTCCGTATACGCGTATAAAAAAGCTCTATACTTCTCACTTCTCCTATATATTTTTCATATTCTATCATATGTCCCACCTTAAAAGGCTTAAAGGTAAGGATCATCAAGCCCCCGCAAATATTCCCCAAAGTCTCTTTAAAGGCAAATCCCAACACAATACTTGCTGCTCCCAGAAATGTAGTTATTGAAGATACATCTATTCCTAGAAGTTCCATAATAATATATGCCAAAACAACATAATAAAATATGGAAAATCCTGATCTCAAAAAAGAGGCTAGACTTTTGTCGACAGAAGCCTTTTCAAGAAGTGTCTTTATTATCTTGTCAATATACTTTTTGAACATACCTGCGATTTTAAATACTATAATTACTATTAGTATTTTAAATATATTATTTCTTAAAAATTTATAAAGATTATCCCATTCAAGAAATTTCTGTAATTCTTTCATATTCCTCCCAAATGCTGCATTATTTATATTTTATATAATATACATTATGAAATATTTTGTCAATACTTAATAATTCAGAACCTTTTATCGAAATATTTTTATTTACAATAATTTTATTATCATATAATTTTATTGTTTTATAGTTTAAATAATCTTTCTTATATATTCCTAAAATTTATTTACTCTATTTTTACATTCGTTTTATATCTATTTTACATATGTGCTGTATACTTACGTTATCGAAATTTATTGGAGGTTTATTATGAAAAAAATATTAGTATTGCTAATTTTAATTTTTATGTTAATATCATGTGGTGAAAAATCAAATGGAAGTAAAGAAAAAATTTCTGGAGAGATACTTATTGACGGTTCTTCCACTGTGGCTCCTATTACAAATGCAGTTACTGAAGATTTTAGAATGGAACATTCTAAAGTTAGTATTTCTGTTGGTGTTTCTGGAACTGGAGGTGGATTTAAAAAATTTATTGATGAAGAAATTGATATAGCTAATGCTTCTCGTCCTATTAAACAAGAAGAAATTGAAAAGGCTAAATCTAAAGGAATAGAGTTTGTTGAATTAAAAATTGCACTTGACGGACTTACTATAGTTGTAAATAAAGATAACAACTGGATTTCTGACATATCAACTGAGGATTTGAAGAAATTATGGATTGAAGGTTCCCAAATAAAAAATTGGATTGATCTTAATCCTGCATATCCTAATTTACCTATTAAACTTTACGGTCCTGATCAAGATTCAGGAACATATGATTATTTCATAGAAGAAATTATAGGAAAAAATGGACATATTAGAAAAGATTACTCCCCTTCATCAGATGATAATCAGCTTGTTCTAGGGGTTGAAGGAGATAAAGGGGCATTAGGGTTCTTCGGTTATGCTTACTATCTAGAACAAAAAGATAATTTAAAACCTCTTAAAATTAACGGTATAGAACCTAGTGAAGAAAATGTTAAAACTGGAAAATATATTCCTCTTTCAAGACCTTTGTATATATATATATTAATAAGAAATCTCTTTCTGAAAAACTTCAGGTAAGATATTTTGTGGAATTTTATCTAAAAAATGCTTCTGTAATAGTTAAAGAAGTTGGTTATGTTCCTCTAGAATCATATGTGGAACAGGAAAATTTAATTAAATAACAGGTAAAAGCAGAAAGGATAACAATGTTCAAATTAGTAAATTGCAATATTAAATGCGACATTTTTTAAAAATATCTAATAATTAATTTCGTGTAAAAATTTTTCAAATGATATTGCATAGCCTAAACATTTTCTAGGTCTTGAATTTATCAGCATTAAGGTTCTTATCAGCTCCTCTGTTTTCACCTTTGACAGGTCGGTCTTCTTTGGA
>JBGXYD010000071.1:0-8307 GCA_041815005.1 Leptotrichia sp.
AACAACTTCGATTTCACTATTTAAGGATTTTATATTATATTTATCAACAAAAAAATTGGTTTTATCCTTATTCAAATCAAAGATATATATATTATTATTGGGGATAAATTTAGAGCTGATAATTCCTTTTATCATTCCACTACCCATATTTCCAGTTCCTATAAATCCTATTTTCATATGTTTTTTCCTCTCCTACTCTTATTGGTATTTTAAAATATTCCAAGCCTTAATAATAAAGTTTTTTATGACTTCGATTATTTTATTTCCCTTTAATTTTATCAAAAAATAAAATAGATATTAACTGTCATTTATTCCCTTATATGTCCTTTCCCTCTAATAATATATTTTGTAGTAGTAAGCTCCCTTACCCCCATAGGCCCTCTTGCATGAAGTTTTTGAGTGGAAATTCCTATTTCTCCACCAAAACCAAACTCTCCTCCATCAGAAAATCTTGTGGAGGCATTTAAATACACCGCTGCTGAATCTACTTCATTTAAAAACTTCTCTGCATTATCTATATTCTTCGTAATAATAGAATCAGAATGATGTGTTCCATGACTGTTTATATATTCTATAGCTTCGTCTACATTATCCACCAGCTTAAGGGACATTACCATATCAAGATATTCTGCGCCAAAGTCTTCTTCCTCTGCAAGTTTTACATCATTTCTATTCCCCACTATCTCAAGGGCTTCTTTACTATATCTTAATTCTACCCTATTCCTTATTAGCATGTCTGTCAGGTCTGGTAGTAACTTTTCTGCTATTTTCCTATGTACAAGTACTGTTTCTATGGAATTACACGCACTAGGTCTTTGTATCTTGGCATTTTCTATTATTAAAAGTGCCTTATCCAAATCTCCACTCTCATCTACAAACACATGACATACACCTGCTCCTGTTTCAATTACAGGTATAGTCGCATTTTCTATAATAAACTTTTTAAGTCCCTTTCCTCCTCTGGGAATAAGGACATCTATATACTTATCAAGTTTTATCATTTCCTTTACCAACTCTCTATCTGTTCCTTCTATCAGCTGAACAGAATTTTCAGGTAGTCCATTTCTTACACCTACCTCATTAAAAAGATTGTTTAAATACATATTAGAGTTTATGGCATTGGCAGACCCCCTTAAGATCACTGCATTTGAAGACTTTATTGCAAGTCCTGCTGAATCTATCGTGACATTGGGTCTTGACTCATAAATCATACCGATCACCCCAAGAGGAACTCTTTTCTTTACTATGGAAATACCATTTTTATGATTCCACCCTGTAATTATTTCTCCTATAGGATCAGTAAAAGCAGCAATTTCCCTTAAACTTTGTGCCATTGCCTCTATTCTTTTATCAGTAAGTTCAAGCCTATCTAAAAGGGCAAAAGACAGTCCTGCCTCTTTACCTTTTTCAATATCCTTTCTATTTACTTCCTTAATTTCCTCTTTTTTTAGAAGAAGCTCCTCTGCTATTAACAATAATATGTTATTTTTAGTAACTGTATCTAAAAGGAGAAGTCTTCTTGAAGCTTCTTTTGCCTGTTTACCCATTTCTTCAATATAATTTTTCATATTATCTATTTTCCTTCCTGTATTTTTTTTGATATTTTTACCAGCATTTTCCGGGATAAAAACCTTATTCCGAATACCGCTATTTTATTTAAGACTCCTGGAATTATTATTCCTTTTCCCCTCTGAAAATCCCGATAAGCTATTTCAGCTACCCTTTCAGCATCCATAGCCTTCATTTTTGAAAAAAGTCCTCTCTTATCAATTCTAGAACTTCTTTCAAATTCTGTTATAGTAGGACCTGGACACAAAACTCCTATTTTTACTCCTGTCCCGTATACCTCTTCCTTTACAGCTTCAGTAAATGAAAGGACATATGCCTTTGTCCCATAATATCCGGACATTAAAGGTCCCGGTAAAAATCCCGCTATGGAGGATACATTTAGTATCTCCCCCTTGCCTCGTACAAGAAATTCTTCTAAATAAAGCTTTGTTAGCATTACAAGAGTCCTTATGTTGAGATCTGTCATTTCATCCCATCTTTCCATATCCTCCATGGAAAGTTCCGAAAATTTTCCATAAATTCCAAAGCCTGCATTGTTTATAAGGGTTTCCACCTCAATACCCCTATTCTTAACAGTATTATATAGTTCTAATGGGGAGGCTTTTTGTCCCATATCCATTTCTATAATTGCTATTTCCGGTTTATAGGGGCTTTCCCTTAATATTTCCTGTTTAAGCTCCTCAAGTCTTTCCCCCCTTCTGGCTGTCAGTATAAGATTATGTCCTTTTCTCCCATATACTTTTGCCAGCTGGTATCCTATCCCACTGCTTGCACCGGTTATCAACACAGCAGCCATATTATTTTTTCTCCATTATTACCATATTGTCAATATGTATTACAACATCATCATATTTATGTCCCAATATACCCTCAATATCTTCACTTCTGTGACCCTTTATAAGGTCAATTTCTCCAGAGGAATAGTTGGACATTCCTGTGGCAATAACTTCCCCGTCAAGATTTTCCACTTCCAGTACAGTCCCCTTATCAAAATTCCCCTCAAGGGATTTTATTCCCACAGGTAGAAGACTTTTTCCCAGCATTAATGCTTTTTCTGCTCCTCTGTCTATTGTTATAATTCCTTTTTTATTCGTTCCATAAGCTAACCAGTATTTTTTAAGTCTTATTTTCTTATTCTTTCTTGTAAATAATGTCCCTATATTTTCCCGTTCCACAATTCTTGTTATATTCCCTGGATCATCTCCACTGGCAATTACCATATCTGTTCCTATCTTGGTTGTCATTTCTGCCGCAATAATTTTTGTAATCATCCCCCCCGTTCCAAACTTTGTTCCTTCTCCTCCTGCCATTTTTTTTATGTCCTCATTTATATCCCCTACAATCTCAATCAGATTTGCATCCTGATATTTTTGAGGATTTTTATTATAGAGCCCGTTCACATCAGACAATATAATAAGTAGATCCGCATCCACAAGTCCTGACACAAGAGCAGACATAGTGTCGTTATCTCCGACCTTTAGCTCATCTGAAACTATTGCATCATTTTCATTTATTATTGGTATTATCTTCCTTTTTAAAAGACTGTTACACACATTTCTTGCATTAAGGTATCTTCTTCTATTGGAAAATTCCCCCTTTGTGAGAAGAAGTTGGGCTATAATTTTCCCATGTTCATGAAACAAGGTCTGATAAAGATGCATAAGGGATACTTGCCCTACTGCTGATACCGCCTGTTTTTCTGAAAGTGTTTTAGGTTTTTCCTCTAAGTGAAGTATTCCCATTCCTGCTCCCACTGAACCTGATGACACAAGTATCACTTCATAGCCTTTGTTAACAAGGTTACTCAGCTCTAACACTATTTTCTTTATTTTATCTATATTTAATGTCCCGTCATCTTTTGTCAAGGTGGATGTTCCCACCTTAACCACTATCCTATGTATATTTTTTAGTAACTCTTCCCTTGTATATACTTTATTTTTCACAATACTCCTCCTGATCTCCTTATATTTTAGTGGATTTAACCTTTTAATCTCCAACAAATACAGTATTTCTTAGCTTTAATTTTTCCTATTTCTTCAAAATTTTTCTTAATAGCTTATTCCCCCATAAGTCCTAATATTTTTTCATTAAACTTCCTTTTTATTATATTTTCGTTTTCTTTTTCATCTGGTATCCATACTGATATTTTACCAGACCCCACCTTGAAAATTCCGTATCCTTCCTCATCTATTACTACCTTATCAAAACCAGTTCCTGTAACTTCTTCCCACACTTGTCCTTCTCTATGTTTACCTATTTCCACCCTTTTTTCCCCCTCAACATCATTGGAAAAAAGAGCTACACATCCTGTATTTCCCTGATCATCTTTACCCCTTCTATGTATTCCTATTAGATTGGGATTATCAAAATAGTTTACTTGCTCCCCATAGGCATTATTCCTTCTTACATATAGAATCTGGTCTATTATCCATCTATGCGGGCTTTCTTCTTCTCCTATTTTATAATAATCTCCATAAAACAGACAAGGGTACCCTTTTTCAGAAAGTAATATTATTCCATAAGCAAGAGGTTTAAACCAGCTTTCAACTTGAGATTCCAGAGCACTTCCCTTCTGGGAATCATGATTATCTACAAAGGATACTGCATGAGTAGGATCCGTCATAAGAATTGTATTATCAAAAATTCCCCTTAAATCAAAATCCTTTCCCCTTATAGAAGCTTCATGAAAATTAAAATGAAGCCCCACATCAAATAGATCAGTTTCATATTTAATTCCTCCCAAATACTCTTTCAAAGAATTAAGGTCATCTTTCCAGTATTCCCCCACAGAATAAAATTTCTCACCATACACATTCCGTATTTCGGACAGAAATTCCCTGACAAATTCTTCGCTTATATGCTTTACTGCATCCATCCTAAATCCATCCAACTTCAGTTCATTTACAACCCATTTCCCCCAGTCTATTATTTCCTTTTTCACATCTGGGTGAGAATAATTAACATCAGCATTCATAAGATAGTCATAGTTTCCAAGTTCTGAATCTACATTCTTATCCCAGTCCTTATATTCTCCTACAATCCTATATATGGCATTTTTACCATTTTCCTGATTATAATCTACCCCAGTAAAAAGGTTAAAATTCCATTTGAACTGGGAATACCTGCCCCCCCTTCCAGGAAAAGTAAATTTTGTCCATCCCTCTATTTCATAGGGCTCTGATATCTCTTTAGTTCTATCAGAAGGATCGACCTCTATAGCCAGGAATTTTTCTGTTTCATCTGCTCCCCCCTTGTGATTAAGAACCACGTCGAGATAGACATTTATCCCATATTTATGTAATTCTTCTATTGCTTCTAGAAGCTCTTGTTTTGTTCCATATTTTGTCCTTACTGTCCCCTTTTGATCAAATTCCCCCAGATCCCATAAATCATATGCACCATACCCGACATCAAAGGAAGATGTTCCTTTATATGCAGGGGGAAGCCATACTGCTGACACCCCTATTTCCTTTAAATGTGCCGCATCATTTTTTAAATTTTCCCAATGTTTGCCATCATTTGATATATTCCACTCAAAATATTGTATCATTAGTCCATTTTCTATTATCTGATTTTCCATAATATTCTTCTCCTTTCATATCCTTCTGATTCATTTTAAACGCTTCAATCAGTTTTTTCAGTATTAGCTCTTATCCTCCGTTTTAGTCCCTTGTAATCTTTCTAGGTTTTCCCATTGACTGTCTGTCATTTTAATTTTATACTATTTTCCCTTATGTATTTTACTGCCTTCATCAAATCCTCAGGAGTGTCTACTCCTATTACATTAGCTTCTGTTTTCAGCACCTTTATTCTATATCCGTTTTCCATGAATTTTAGCTGTTCTAAGGATTCTAACCTTTCCAGTATTCCCCCCTTCAGTTTTTTCAAATTTCTTAAAAACTCTGCTGTATATCCGTATATCCCAATATGCTTATAATATTTAAATTCCCCTATGGTTTCCTTCTTATTTCTCTCATATGGAATAGGTGAACGGCTAAAATAAAGCGCATAATCATTAAAATCTGTTACAACCTTCACTATATTGGGATTTTCAATATCCGATCTTTCAATTATCTCCTTCTTTAAGGTTACTATTTGACATTTCTCGCTTCTATATGCCTGTGCCAATGTATTGATGGAATCTACATCAATAAGGGGCTCATCCCCTTGTATATTTATTACAAAATCAAATTCATCATATTCTGGACTGTTTATTACTTCAATTATCCTCGAAGTTCCATTTTCATGATTTTTTGAGGTCATTAATACGTTTCCCCCAAAGTTCTTGACAGTTTGATATATTCTTTCATCATCTGTTGCCACAGCTATCGCATCTATACAGGCATTTTTTGCTCTTTCATACACCCATTCTATCATTGGATATCCTTCTATATTTTTTAAAGGTTTCCCTTCAAATCTTGAGGAAGCATATCTTACTGGGATTACTCCGAGTATTTTCATATATATCACCTTTTCCATTCTTTAGTTTTAAAATTTATTTTATAACTTAATTATACAATAAAGTATAAACTTTTTTCAACTGTTATATGGCTATAGACAGGGTAAAATATTTTGGATCAAGTAGACATAATTCCAGATAGGTTGAGCTGACTCAAAAATATTCAAATTGAAATCCTTGAAAATGGGATAAAAGGATTGAAAAAATTTAAATTTTATATTAAAACAGAAAAGAAAAAATCATTTTTAGAGGTGAAAACATGTATAATACTCAACTTGATATAGAGCCATTTTAAATAAACATACAGAAACATGATGGAAGAGGTTATTTGAAAATGTATGAAAATAAAAATGATATTATCTGCATTAATACTTTTTAAGGAAATACCAGATCCAGTATGCATTAAGAAATTTTACAGATTAATACAAAAAGAGGTATAATAATGATAAAATATTAGGAATTTGTAAAATAAAATAGAGGAAAATAAGAAAATTAAAGCTAGAAAAATACAGGCTCAATATGATTTGGAGAGTTTTACAAATATCAAATAAAGTATGATAAGGATGGAGAATCGGTTATGAAAAGAATAGAACTTAATATTGGAAATAGAAACTGTATATTATTTCTAGGGAAAGATTCAGAATATGTCCTTATACAGCCAGTTGATGAAAATGATATCAGCGTACTTGATGAGGAAGTGAGATATATAAGAGAGAATACTGACAGGAATTTCAGTTTAATAGCCTTTAAGGTAAAAAATTGGAATGATGAGCTTACTCCATGGATAGCATCTCAGCCATTTGGAAAAGGAAGCTTCGGAAATGGGGCTTCAGAAACATTAAAATTTATTGAAGGAGAATTATTGCCTTCCCTTGCAGAATATATCGGAGAAAGCGACGGGAGAAAAAAGTATATATTAGGGGGATATTCACTAGCAGGTTTATTTTCCTTATGGTGTGGATATAATA
Source organism: Leptotrichia sp. (assembly GCA_041815005.1). Lineage (GTDB taxonomy): Bacteria > Fusobacteriota > Fusobacteriia > Fusobacteriales > Leptotrichiaceae > Leptotrichia_A. The sequence goes on from JBGXYD010000071.1 coordinate 6,997, forward strand.
CAGTGTATTTTGATGCTGTTGCAGCAGCATCTCCATCGGTATGGTATAAGGACTGGATTGAATATGTAGAAAAAAATGAAGCCGTAGCCCAAGTTATTTATTTAAGTCTGGGAGACAGGGAAGAACACACTAGAAATCAGATAATGTCGAAAGTCGGTGTAAATATGAAAATGCAGCATGAAATTTTATTGAATGGAGGAAAAATTAAAAATACTATTTTAGAATGGAATGAAGGAAATCACTTTAAAGAAACGGGAATTAGGATGGCAAAAGGCTTCTTATGGTGTATAAGTAACAGCTAATATAATAGAAAATATAGTTTATAAAATCATTTTCATATGGGGTGAAAATATATATAATACTCAACTTTTAACTTTTCACCCCACACATATTATGCAGCCTATCTTTTTTTCTTCCTTTATTTTTAGCTTCTGTTGAAAGTTTCTATCAATGCTTCAAGGAGATTAGGTCTATCTACCCTAAGTTTTGGAAGTTTTGTTACTATTCTTCTATTTAATTCTTCTACAACTATATTTCCAAATTTTCCACTTATTCTATATTGATCCCATCTGTATATTTTGTCTGCAATAGACATATATTCCCTTGTTATCTTTATTTTATCTGCTTCATTCATTGATTTTTTTATTATTTCAGGTATTTTTTTTCTACTTAATGCAAATAAAAACTTTTTTGGTGCCAAAAAGGGAAATTCTTCTGTTCCCCCATTATTTATATTTTCCACAGCATCAGGATATGTTACTTTTACTACGTCTTCCTGAAGTTGATTAAAGACTTCTATAGGAAAAAAATGTCTAAAAATATTTCTGTATTCTCCGTCTGCTGCCTGATAAAATATTGACTGAAATTTATTTGGTTTTAGACCGGAAATAAAAAAATAGTGAAGATTCTTGTAGAATGTTTTTTCTCCATTCTTTCCATGTACAAAGCCATCATCATAAAAATATATATTTTTAGCCATTTTTAATGAAATTATCCCTACTTCTAAAAATGCAAGAATATATACTAATCTAATTACTAGAATAGATACTATTACTTTAACTTCTAGTCTCTCCTGATTAAGACTTTGAATATACAGTGAAATCATATCACAAACTGAAACTATTGCAAAAACAAAACACATCCATCCTGAAAAAATAGAAAACATCTTAGGTTTTATAACCTTTTTAGGGTTTCCATATTCTGTTCCTTTCCCCATTTTAATACCTCCATTTATTTAAAATTTTGTTCCTAATTTATAAAATAATTTTTTTTAGAATTTAATTAGAAAAATCTTTTATTATTATACAGGAA
>JBGXYD010000072.1:0-13337 GCA_041815005.1 Leptotrichia sp.
AATCAATGTGTCCCAAAATCTTTATTTTCATTTATATTCATCACATGCTTATATATACTCTTTCATTTTATCTATTATTTCCTTTATTTTTTCATTTTTAAATCTGTAACTGGATTTATTTACTATTAATCTTGCACTTATATCCCCTATTTCCTTAATTACCTTTAAATTATTTTCTTTAAGGGTACTCCCGGTTTCCACTATATCCACAATTACATCTGATAGCCCCAAAATAGGAGCAATTTCTATTGAACCGTTCAGCTTAATAAGTTCCACATCTCTGTTCACCGAATTAAAATAATTCCTTGATACATTGAAATATTTTGTTGCGATAACCAAAGGTCTATCTACATCCTCCTTAAATCCTACAGGTGCAGCTATAGCAAACCTACATTTTCCAAAACCCAAATCTAAAAGCTCATATACATCAGGCTCGTCCTCCATCAATATGTCTTTTCCAACTACTCCTATATTTGCCGTTCCCTTTTCCACATATACTGCCACATCGGAAGGCTTTACCAAAAGAAATCTTATATCCTTTTCAAGATTCTCAAAGATTAGCTTCCTATTCTCCTCCTTTATTTCCTTACATTCATATCCTATCTTTTCAAACAGTTCATAGACCTTGTTTCCCAATCTTCCTTTAGGAAGAGCTACATTTAGCATTTTATTACTCCTTTCTTGATTTTTTGCCAAAACTTTCCTTTTTATCAGAAATCTTTCTCTATTTTAAGTTTCTTCCTTAAAAATTTTTCCTTCTTTAAATAGATATTTCTCAGTATAATTAAAGAATTCAGAATTTTCATCTGTAATATTAGTATAATATTCTGCCCTCACCCTATATCCCTTCGCCACAAAATTATCTATTATTTCAGTCAATTTTTCAAAATCACTGTCATCATAAATTAATAATATATCGAAATCCTTCTTTTCCTCTTCTTTAAAATATCCCTTTAAATTATCAGTAAGTATAGCAAAACCTATCGCACCATTATCTACACCAAATTTTTCAAAAAGTTTATCATATCGCCCACCAGTCAATATTATATTCGGCATTCCTTCAATAAATCCTTGAATTATTATACCATTATAATAGTTGAGATTTTTTACTATGGAAAAATCAAAAATAATATTTGATTCCTTATGAAACTTTGTTAGTAACCCGTAGAGCCCCTTTAATTCCTCCAGTATATTTTTTATTTTATCATTTATCACATATTCCGATAATTTCTGACAAATTAAGTCAAGATTTCCAGATAGTTCGGGTAATACACATATTAGCTCCTTCGTTTCTTCCTTTATGTTAATTTTACTTAATATTTTTCTTATATCATGAATATTTTTCCCCTCTATACATTTAAAAATCTCCTCCTGTACTTCATATTCCAAATCTAACCCCTCAAATATTGATGAAACAAATCCCACATGGGAAAAGATCGCGATATAGTTTTTATTTATTATTTCAAGACTTTTCATAGCAAGATTTGCTATTTCAAAATTTAAAAATAAGGAGTCCTTTCCTATAAGTTCCACACCCAGCTGCTCCACTTCTTCATATCCTTTATATTTTACTGACTTATATACATTTTCACTATAATATATTTTTTCATATTTCAACGACTGTTCCCTAGATATCTTTTTTGCCACAGACAACGTTATATCAGGTCGTAAAGCAAGAAGTCTGCCACTTGGATTCATAATTGTAAGTATATTATTTCCCGAAATAAAGTCTCTGTTTTCATTATATAAGTCATATTCATCAAAGGCAGGAAGTATAATTTTCTTATATCCGTAAGAATCATATAATTTTTTCAGATTTAAAAGCACTAAATCATATTTCCCCATATTTTTTATGTAATTTTCCATATTTTCTCCCTATTTTTTATTATCTATTTTTTGGATTTTTGTTTTTCTTCCGCTATTTCAGTTAATGAGTTCCTTTTCTTTAATATTTATAATTATACAATAATTTCTGCTAAAATAAAAGGAAAAAGCCCGGTTTTTTCCTTCGGGCTTATATTTTACAATATATTTTTGTTATATTCACTATTAGTTTTATAAATTATTAACTATATTTTTCATCTATATAATATAACATTTTAGTCTCGTAATTATATTTATTACTTTTCACTAAAGTAAAATTTAAAATTATAGTTAGACATATTATACTTTTCATCAAAATCAAAAGTAATAAAAGAAATCTTATATTTTATATTTTCATTTTCCCCTATAATTGAAAGCTCCTCCTGAGGAAATACAATCTTTAATTCATTTTCATTTTTTAGTCTACCCTTTATTTTTTCATAAAGTTTACGGGCTTCTTCTTCTATGTTTATTTTTGCCAGTTCCTTAAAGTCAGATTTTCTTTCAATATCTATTACGTTCTTTTTTGAACTTTTTATTTCATATTTTCTGGATGAATAATTTGCATTAAAAGATAAATCAACCATTATAAAGTAGTCATATCCATTTGTTTCATATATTGAATCATTTCTTGAATCACCTTCAACAGTCCTTATAATACCTCTTCCACTATTATTATCTAAATTTGGTATATATCTCCAACTATCATCTAATCCCATTTCAGACATAAGAACATTAACATCTTTATATTTTTTTCCTCCGACATTTATTGCTTTCCGATCTCTACCTATCGATAGACCTCCATAATCAAAATAATTAATTATACTCATTATTTCCCTTTTTATTTTTATACTTACATTTTTGTTTTTCACCAGTTTACCATCTTTCAATAGTCCATTTTCAGTCAGGATTTTTTCAAATCTCCTACTTTGACTCCACTCTGAAATTTTAAGCAGATTAAAAGGAGTGAATATAGAGATAAATATAAGTATAAGCATGGATACAATAGCCCTTCGTACATCTATCCTGAATATAGATAAAAGCATGTTAAAAAGTAACCAGACTATAAGCATTACAATAATATACCTACTTTCAGTTACTCCATACTGACTAATCCTTTCAAAGATTGAAAAGGCGGCAAGTAGAAGTAAAGGTAGTGAAAATATAGGAAAAAGCCTTATAAATTTATCTATAAGTCTGTTTTCACCCTTTAGAGGAACAAGTATAATTAACACAAATAAAGTGAAAATCATATACCATACCACCAAATGTGATACTTTTCCCTGAGGTATTCTCAATAAATATAGAATTTTTAGTCCATAAATATACAATATAGTAGTATATCCAATGATTAAAGGTATAATTATATATAATAAAAGAAATTTACCAGATTTAGAAACTGCATAATCTACTAGATTATCTTCAGGATCTTTTAACCGTGAAACAAAATATGATAATCCAAAAATAGATATTGAAAATAAAAAAATATAATAATAAAACCTGTCTTCAATATTAAACAGTAATATATCCACAGCTCCAAATATTGCTGCCAAACCAAGAAATAATATTATGGAAAAAACTCCTGTAGTTATCTTATTTGAAATCACAGCTTGAAAATATACTTCCCTGTTTTTCTTTCTATATATTAGCGGTACCAGAAAAAACAAAAGATAACTTATAATCCCTATTCCAAATAACTCTAAGAAAAAAAGAGTGTCACCATTTATTTTTTTCATATAAAGTATTTTACAGATTAGTAAAAATATCATTGTAATCAGCAAATAAATACCTCTTATAGTCCACTTGCCCTTTTTAAAAAAATATTTTTCTCTAATCATTTCAAAAACTGTAACTAATGGAATCCCAATAAGTATTAAAGCCTGCCATTCAATAAATTCATTATAAAGGGGACCTCTATTAGATTTGGTATACAATATCTCTGTATCCAATATGGAAACTATAAAATACATAATCCCAAAGATCACTGTAATTGGAAATCTTTCTATACCCTTTTTCATATCAGGGAAAATATTTTTAAGTTTTTCTTTAAGCATAATATGCCTCCTTTTATTTAATATAGCCGTTCGTAAAACTAACTTTTCTTTTTAAAATCAATGTGTACCAAAAATTTTATTTTTTGTTTTCTATGTTTTAACTTTTTTTAGTTTTTAATAAAATTAAATTTATAAGAAAAAATTATAGTACAATTTTATAGCCATACTGTGTAACTTAATAGCATATTTTATAAGTGAAATTTCAAACTTAAATTGCTATTAACTTAGGAAAAATACTCATTTCTCTATTTTTCTTTAACAAATTAAGTTTTTTCCTCAGTGAAATTTTAGTCATAACAAGATTTTTTAGTACTTTTTGATTCTTCAAAAAATTTATTTATTTTACATACACCTATTTAGTAAAAAATTATAACATAGGAAGCTTAATATAAAATGAAAGGGAAATATTTTTAATTTTTTTTTCCTATATCCCCCCTATAGTACATTCCATCAAAACTAACCTTATCGAAAATCCTATATGCCTTTTTTGTTGCTTCTTCTAAAGTTTTCCCAAGTCCAACTACATTTATTACCCTTCCTCCATCTGTAACAATATTTTTTTTGTCTAATTTCGCACCTGCCACAAACACTTTTTCATCTTCACCTTCAATAAATTCCTTAATTCCTGAAATTACAGCTCCTCTTTGATATTCTTCAGGATATCCTCTTGCTACTCCCACGACACAACAGGAATGTAATGGTTTCCAATTTATTTCTACTTCCGATAATTTTTTTTCAAATGTTTTTTCTATAAGCTCCAGCAGATCACTTTCCATTAATGGTAATACAGCCTGCGTTTCAGGATCTCCCATCCTCATATTATACTCAAGAAGATATACTCCTCTTTCTGTAATCATGAGTCCAAAGAAAATCACCCCTGCAAAATTCATTCCTTCAGATTTCATTCCTTTTAAAGTAGGTTCCATTATATCATTTCTAAATTTTTCAAGAACTTCATCGCATGCGTAAGGATTAGGGCTTATAACTCCCATTCCCCCTGTATTCAGTCCAGTCTCATTTTCGCCTATTTTTTTATGATCTTTTGCTGATAACAATGGAACTATGACTTTACTATCCGTAAATGACAATATAGAAGCTTCCACACCATCCAGAAATTCTTCAATGACAACTTTATTGCCAGCAGATCCAAATTTTGAATCAACCATAATCTCTTCCACTGCCTTTACAGCTTCTTCAAGGCTCTGGGCTATAATTACCCCTTTTCCTGCTGCGAGCCCGCTAGCCTTTACCACTACCGGAAAATCTTTCCACTCCCTAAGGAAAACCTTCGCTTTTTCTACATCTTCAAAAATTTCATATGCTGCTGTCCTTATTCCATATTTTTTCATGAAATCTTTTGAATATGCCTTACTTCCTTCTAAAACAGCTGCCTTCTTATCAGGACCAAATATTTTAAGTCCCTCCTTCTTAAATTCATCAACTATTCCTGCGACTAATAATTCCTCACTTCCGACTACTGTAAGATCTATATTGTTTTCTTTAGCAAACTTCGTATATTTTGTAATATCATTTTCCAATATTATATTTTCAGCTTTTGGCAGCAGTTCCACCCCTGCATTTACAGGTGCAATAAATATCTTTTCGACTTTTTCATTCTTTGATAGCTTCCATGCAAGGGCATGTTCTCTACCTCCTGCACCCACTATTAATATTTTCATATCTTTACTCCCATCACTTTTACTTATTAATTATACTACACAAAATATTTTCAATAGTCATATGTCAAATAAACTGTATTACTAAAATTATATATATTTAAGTAATACAGCTTTCCTTTAACTGGATTCTGATAATCCCTATATTCTAATGCTTAAAATGTCTAATTCCTGTAAATACCATACTTATTCCATGCTCATTGCAGGCATCGATAGATTCCTGATCTCTCATAGAACCTCCAGGCTGAACGATAGCCTTAATTCCTGTTTTAGCTGCCGTGTCTACACAATCTCTAAACGGAAAGAAGGCATCAGAAGCAAGTACTGAACCTGTCAAATCACTTCCTGCCTTTTCCTGTGCATGCTGTAGTGCATGTTCCGTTGACCAGATTCTATTTGTCTGACCTGTTCCGACACCGATTGCCATTCCGTCTTTTACCACTACAATGGCGTTTGACTTCACGTGCTTTACAACTTTCATTCCTAAAATCATATCTGTTTTTTCTTCTTCAGTCGGCTGTTTTTCTGTAACAACATTTATTTCATCTATCATTTTTGAATTTGTTTCCTGAACCAGTATTCCACCGTCAACTTTTACGTATTCCAGTTTGTCCTGTGGTTTTGGAACATCACATTTAATAACCCTTAAATTCTTTTTTGACTTTAAAATTTCAAGTGCCTCATCTGTATATGACGGAGCAATTACGATTTCCAGAAAGATTTTCTTCAGTTCTTCAGCCGTTTTTACATCTACTTCCCTGTTAATTGCAACTATTCCACCAAAAATTGATACAGGATCACAGTCATGTGCCTTCTTATAGGCATCATACACATCATTTCCAATAGCTACTCCACAAGGAGTCGAATGTTTTATTGCACAGGCACAAGGTTCTTCAAACTCTCCAACTACTTTCCATGCAATATCCATATCCCTTATATTATTAAACGACAGCTCTTTTCCGTTTAACTGTTCAAAATCCTTTATGCCTCCATTTTCTGTCGTAGAAACATAATAGGCTGAACTTTGATGAGGATTTTCACCATATCTTAAATCAAACTTCTTCTCATACGAAACATTTAAATATTTCGGATACTCCTCTTCAAGAAGGAAATTAGAAATTGCTGCATCATAAGCTGATGTCAGGTTAAATACTTTTCCCGCAAGCTCTCTTTTAGTTCCAAAAGAAACTTCTCCGTTACTTTCAATTTCATCCATAACTTTTCCATAATCCTCGACTTCACATATGACTGTAACATCTTTAAATGCTTTCGCTGCTGAACGAAGCATTGTAGGCCCACCTTTATCTATAAATTCTATCTTTTCATCAAATGTTTTATCAGTCTGTACTTCCCTAAAGAAAGGATACAGATTTACAACTACAAAGTCAATAGTTTCAATTCCTTCAGACTTTATAGTGTCCATATGTTCCTTATTATCACGGATTGCAAGAATACCTCCATGAATATTGGGATGCAATGTTTTTACTCTTCCGTCAAGCATTTCCTTAAAGTTAGTAACTTCAGAAACATCTACTACAGAAACTCCGTTTTCCTTTAAATATTTGTAGGTTCCTCCTGTTGAGATTATTTCTATATTTTTCCTATCTAGAAACTGTGCAAATTCTAAAACTCCTGTTTTATCAAAAACACTTATTAATGCTCTTTTTTTCATTTGTTGGTTTCCTTTCTTATGATATACTTTTTGATATTTCTCTCTTCTTCTACTCGTATCCGCTATATTTTCATTGTATCACTAACAATTATTATTTTATAATAACTCCTCTTCCAATGTTTTTCAGTTGAAAAGGATTATGGGCATTAGGCAATGCCTTATCTTCTTCTGTCATTTTTAAACTCCCTTGAACATACTCTTTCCATGCCTTTTTAAATTGTGAATTTATTTTTTTCTGTTCAGAAGCTGTAACTGCATTGGCATAAGCATTGTCAAGCTCTATTACCTTTTGTGCCTTTTCATTAAGTCCAGGTGTCTTATAATCAGGAATTCCTCCTGCTATTTCCGAACTCTCATAATTTCTTTCTTCTCCTTCTGTTTTAGCTCCGACAGTCTTCATTGATTCGTGGTTCCCTTCTGTTCCTGTCTCTTTCTCATAAAAATTTATAAAATCTTTTGGCATAAATATTTTTGTATGAATATTTCCATCAGTTCCTGAATAAACTTTTATCTGTTTTGGAAAAGGTCTATCTAGCTCATATTTTACTCTTTCCATTTTATTATCTATAATCTTACTTTTTACTATATTTACAGATCCTTCATATACTACACCTTCTATTGATACATTATTATTTCCCGGGCTAAAATTTGTTTTAGAGTTTTTTGTTTCATAAACCATGTGAAATAGTATATGAGCTGTTTCCGTAGGGTTTATAACTCCTCCTTCGTTTTCAACAGTAACCAAAAAATCTATTTTAGAACCATTATATTCATAACTGTGGTTACCTACATCCAGTTTTACCTTCACAAATGAGTTTGGTGGAAGATTATAGTTTTTTCCGTCTAGTTTCACTGTTATTGCATTGTCAGTCGGATTACTTATAAAAAAACTTGAATTGTTTTTAGGACTGCACGCTGATAAAAATACCGATAAAACCACTATCACGCCTGTTAAAATTACTTTTTTCATAATATTTTCCCCTTTATATTTTTAATAATTTCTTTATCCCCTCAATCATCAGAATATGCTCTTTTTCGAGTACCCTTTTCTGCAATTTTTCTGGGGTATCATCTTCAAAAACTGGAACTTTTATATTTGTTATTATCTCTCCTGTATCAATTCCGTTATCTACAAAATGAATCGTTGCACCACTTTCCTTTTCTTTTGCTTCTATTACTGCACGGTGGACATTCATTCCGTACATTCCCTTTCCACCAAATTTTGGAAGCAGTGACGGATGTATATTAATTATTTTTCTATTCCAGCTATTTATAAAACTTTCAGATAAAATTGAAAGATAACCGGCAAGCACAATATAATCCGGCTTTTTATTTTTATCTTCTCTCAAAATTTCATCTATTCTGTCCGATAAGTTTTTCCCATATTTCTTTTTGTCAACCAATATTGCAGAAATATTATGTTTTTTTGCACGCTCTAGTCCATAACACTCCCTATCTGCAATTACATAAGAAATTTCACAGTCCAGATTTCCACTTTCTATATTGTCAATAATTGACTGTAAATTTGAACCTGATCCCGAAATTAATACTCCTATCTTTATTTTAGGCATATTTTCCTATCCCCCTTTGAAATATAGCCTATTTCGTAGCCATTTTCCCCTTGTTCCTTTAGTATCTGTATAGCTTTCTGCTTATCTTCTGGAGCTACCACCAGTACAAATCCCACTCCCATATTGAAAGTCTCCCACATTTCTTCCTCCGGTACCTTTAAAAATGCCTCATGTTTAAAAATTTCATGTATTTGTATTTTTGATTTGTAAATATTTGCACAAAGACCATCAGGTACAGTTCTTGGGACGTTTTCAATAAGACCACCACCAGTAATATGAGCCATCCCCATTACTACAATTTCCTTCATCACTGCCTGAACCGGCTTCACATAAATTTTTGTCGGTGTAAGCAAATGTTCTCCTATTGTTTTCTCATTATAAATTTCATTAAAATCATTAAAAAGTTTTCTTATTAGGGAGAATCCATTACTATGTGCTCCACTAGAAGGAATAGCTATCAGTATATCCCCTTCCTCTACATCCAATCCATTTATTATGTTTTCTTCTTCCACAACACCTACTGCAAAACCTGCTATATCGTATTCCCCTTTTGTATAAAAACCTGGCATCTCAGCTGTTTCTCCCCCTACAAGAGCAGCTCCTGCCTGATGACATCCCTCCACAACTCCACTTACTATCTGGGAAGATACATTGGAATCTAATTCCCCGCATGCCAAGTAATCAAGAAAAAATAAAGGTTTTGCCCCATGACATAAAATATCGTTTATACACATGGCAACACAGTCAATACCCACTGTATTATAAACCCCCATTTCAAAAGCTACCTTCAGTTTTGTTCCTACTCCATCAGTTCCTGATACCAGTACAGGATTTTTATAATTTCCAAGTTTGTATAATGCTCCAAAACTTCCCAATTCATTCAGGACATTGCTATTATAAGTACTTCGTGCTCCTTTTTTTATTTTTTCTACACTTCTATATCCTTCTTCTTTATTTACTCCCGAATCCTTATAAGAAATTGACATTTTTTCCTCCTTTTTCATCTTTTATTATTTTATCATTTTTGATTTATAAAAACCTCTAATCCTAATAAATAAACTTTTTCTTAAATAATATTTTTATTTTTTCTTAAAGTGACATTTTAGTTATAAAAAGATTTTTTGGTTCTTTTTGAAGAATTAAAAAGTACGTTAGTTTTACAAACATTTACGTATTTCATTTCCAGATATATGGCTATTATTCAATTTCCCTATTTACAAGAGGATATTCCCCTGTAAAGCATCCCATACAGAACTCATTTCTCTTTAAAATTTTCCTCAAGTTATCAAGAGTTAGATATTCCAATGTAGTCGCTCCTATTTCTTCCCTTATTTCATCAATTTCCATGAAACTTCCTATAAGTTCCTTCTTTCCTGCAATATCCACTCCAAAATAACATTCACTCCTCACTACAGGAGAGGCTGATCTGAAATGTACTTCCTTTGCACCTGCTTTATACAATATTTTTATAAGTATTCTGGAAGTAGTTCCCCTCACAAGGGAGTCATCTACCACTACAATCCTTTTCCCCCCTATAAGGCTTTTCATAGGATTCAGCTTCACCTTTACTGCACGTTCCCTCATTTCCTGAGAAGGAGAAATAAAAGTCCGTCCTATATACTTGTTCTTTACAAGAGCCGTTCCATAGGGGATTCCACTTACCTCTGAAAATCCTATGGCGGCAGGTATTCCAGAATCAGGAACCCCTATTACAAGATCCGCTTCTATGGGATTCTGTCTATATAATGCCTTTCCTGCCTCATGTCTTACACCATACACATCCATTCCGTCAATTATGCTGTCAGGCCTTGCAAAATATATATATTCAAAAGAACATGGAGCTTTTACTGCATTTTCCCTATATTTTACTGATTCTACCACGCCGTTATCTATTACTATCATTTCTCCAGGCTCTATGTCCCTTACAAATTCTCCTCCTAATGTATCTAAGGTACAAGATTTCGAAGCAAGTATATAAAGTCCGTCTGCAGTCTTTCCTAGACACAGCGGTCTTATTCCTTGAGGATCCCTCACTCCTATAAGCTTATCTCCTATTATTATTACAAGGGCAAAAGCCCCTTCTATTTTTTCAAGAGTATTAAGGAGTGCCTGTCTATATCCATATTTTGCATTTCTACCAAGCAGCTTCAATATTATTTCAGTGTCAGTTGTTGTCTGGAGTAGGGAACCTTCTTCCATCAGTTCCTTTTTTATTTCTCTTGTATTAATTAAATTGCCATTATGTGCAAGGGATACTTTACCCATTACGGAATCCCCTCTTAATGGATGGCAGTTTTCCACTTCAGAAACACCGGTAGTAGAATACCTTATATGTCCGATAAGTATATTTCCTACATATGATGACATATCCTCTTCCTTCAGTACATCTGACACTAGCCCCATATTCTTTATTGTCTTATGCCTTATCCTATCTTCTGTTACGGAATCACAGAGAGTTATCCCTGCACTTTCCTGTCCTCTATGCTGTAATGCATAAAGTCCATAATAGGCAAGTCTTACCATGTCATCCCTTACTTTGTCAGAATATATGGCAAGTACTCCACACTCCTCCTCCATCTTATCCCATTTTTCCCTATTCACTCTTATCTCCTGCTTCTTCATCTTTATCTTTTTTAAAACTGTCCAGATTTACATCCCTATTTTTCAGTGCCCTCTTCATATTCCTATAACTTAGATACCCCAGTGTAGTAGCTCCTATTTCCTTCCTTATTTCCTCTACAGTCATTATATTTCCAATGAGTTCCTTCCCTATGATATTTACCCCGAAATATGATTCACTTATGACTACGGGAGAGGCAAGCCTAAAATGAACTTCCTTTGCACCGGCTTCAAAAAGTATCTTTATAAGTATTTTAGAAGTTGTCCCCCTCACAAGGGAGTCATCTACCACTACAATTCTTTTTCCCTTTATGAGGCTTTTCATAGGATTCAGTTTCACCTTTACTGACCTCTCCCTCATTTCCTGGGTAGGCAATATAAATGTCCGTCCTATATACTTGTTTTTTACAAGGGCTGCTCCATAAGGTATCCCGCTTGCCTCTGAAAATCCTATGGCAGCCGGTATACCCGAATCTGGAACTCCTATTACAAGATCTGCTTCTATAGGATCCTGCTCATACAGAAGTCTACCTGATTCATGTCTTACATGATATACACTTAATCCGTCTATTATACTGTCCGGTCTTGCAAAATATATGTATTCAAAGGATGAATAATATTTCTTTTCCCTTACATCATATACTATTGATTCTACTCCGTATTCATCTATTATTACTACTTCTCCAGGTTCTATATCCCTTATAAACTCTGCCCCTATTCCATCCAGAGCACATGATTCTGAGGAAAGTACATATATACCGTCTTCAGTTCTTCCAAGGCATAGCGGTCTTATCCCCAGAGGATCTCTTGCACCTATTAACTTGTCCCCTAAGATTACAGCTATAGCAAAGGCACCTTCCAATTCCTTTAATGTTTTTATTATACCCTCCCTATATCCATATTTTGCATTTTTACCTATAAGCTTTAAAATTATTTCAGTATCAGTCTTTGTCTGGAAAAGTGATCCGTTTTCCATAAGTTTCTGTTTTAATTCCTGTCCATTTATAAGATTTCCATTATGTACAATAGACACCTTCCCCAATGCAGATTCTCCCCTTAACGGCTGATAGCTATGTCTGGAAGCTCCTCCTTCTGTAGCATACTTCAAATGCCCTATCAGTATATTTCCATCATAGCCGCTTAAATATTCTTCTGTAAATACATCTGATACAAGACCTCCACCTTTTACGGTCTTTTGCCTCTGCCTGTCTCCAGAAATTGTGTCAAAGATGGAAAATCCTGCACTTTCCTGCCCTCTATGCTGTAATGCATACATTCCATAGTAGGCCAGCCCTACTAAATCGTTTCTCAGTTCCTTTGAATATAAGGCAAAAATTCCTCCCTCTTCGATCTTATCTGCACTTTTTACTCTGGCCATGATTTCTCCTTTCTAATACATTATTATAGCCATTTGCAAAACTAAATTCCACTTATAGAACTAGTATATCTCAAAATTTAAATTTTTTATTTTTACTTTTTTTACTGACGACATTAAAATTTCACAGAAAAAAAGGAAAATAAGCCTAGGAAAAATGCTTTTTTTACATTTTTCTTCAGCGAACTAAGTTTTTTTCCTAAGCGAAATTTTAGTTGTAGTAAGATTTCTTTTGTACTTTTTGATTTTTCAAAAAGTACATTTATTTTAAAAATGACTAAGTCTATTATGCTTCCAGTCTGTTAAGAATTTCTATATATGCTTCTTCTATTCCTCCCAGATCCTGTCTGAATCTGTCCTTATCAAGTTTCTTACCTGTAGCCTTGTCCCATAACCTACATGTATCAGGAGTTATTTCATCTGCCAAAAGTATCTCACCTTTACTGTTCTTTCCAAATTCTATCTTGAAATCTACAAGGGTAATACCTTCTTCATCAAATATCCCCT
>JBGXYD010000073.1:0-7248 GCA_041815005.1 Leptotrichia sp.
TGATTTTTTAACACTTTTTCTATGTTAGGAGGAAAATAATTTGGTCCTTTTATAACTTTTCCATCTTCCCTATAGACTGGATTTCCATTTTCATCCAACTTTGATAAATTGCTTCGATGTATTTCTTCAAAAACTTCCTCTATTACTTTCTGCATACCATGCTCTATAATTGTACCACACAATATATACAGCATATCACCAAGTGCATCTGCAACTTCCACCACATCCCCTTTTTCTGCTGCTTCAAGGTACTCCTCATTTTCCTCTTTCATTAAGTTAAATCTTAATTTTTCCTTTTCCATTTTCAGTTTTCCTATTGGCTTATCAGAGTTTCCCAGTTTATATATCCTATGAAACTCTTCAACACATTCAATTTTTCTTTTCACTTAAAATTACACTCCTCACTATTCTTGTTTATTCGTAAAAGAAGCCGCCTTAAAATTAAGATACAATTTCAAAACAGCCTCCAAAACACTTTTATCTTCTTCTTCCTCCCAATATTCTCAGGAGATAAATAAACAGATTTATAAAATCGAGATACAAGCACAATGCTCCATGAATTTCTATCTTATCAAGTATAGATGAATCTTCATACATTGCATACTGTATAACATTATTTTTTATCCTGTTCACATCATATGCTATAAATATTATAAAAATAATTATCCCTAACATGGAAGATACCCACATCAGTCCATCACTTTTAAGGAATATATTTATAATCCCCATAACTAATAGAGAAATCAAACCTGTCATTAGTAATGTCTTATATTTCCCTAAATCTTCCTTTGTTATATATCCGTATATGGCTAAAACTGTAAATAATATCACTGTTCCTAAAAATGCATAAATTATCACAAACGGATCATACATTACACCTATAACTGAAAGTGTTACTCCAGTTAAAGCCGAATAAACAATAAACAGTACCCTTAAAGTAGAGGCACTTGCTCTAAAAGTCATAGCTGAAAAAACTATTACAGCTATGACTTCCAAAACCATAGCAACCGGAATTATTTGAGGTGGAAGGACTCCCATATAAAGAAAATTTAAAGTAAAATATCCCACTACCCCTGTTATTAACAATCCAAAAACCATCCACAATATGCTCCCCCTAACCTTTGAAGCCGCTATCTTTTCCACCTCTTCATATGTCATCATATGGCTATTTGACATTTCATAATTATCCATTTCACTAAAATTTTTATATTCCATTTAAATCACCCCTTGATTTTTGAATTTATAGTTTTATTATTACTCAAATATTATACCATATTTTTCATATATTTTCCTGTGTACTTTAAATTAATTTTTAAAAGGGACTTCTGATTCTTCAACCAGTATTTTTATAATTTTATCAACGGACATTACAGAACTATCCTGCGAACCGAACCTTCTCACATTTACTTCATTGTTACTTACTTCATTTTGTCCTATTATCAGCTGAACAGGTATTTTCTGATCCCCATTAGCTTCTCTTATCTTGTATCCTATTTTTTCATCCCTAGTATCTATTTCCACTCTAATTTTAGCGTCCTGCAATCTTTTGTAAACTTCTTCAGCAAAAGGAACCTGTTCCTTGGATATTGTTAATATCCTTACCTGAACTGGGGCAAGCCACACAGGGAAAGCTCCTGCATAATGTTCTATCAATATCCCGATAAATCTTTCCATGCTTCCGTACATTGCACGATGAATCATAACAGGCTCATGTTTTTCTCCGTCAGAACCTATATAGCTCATATCAAATCTTGCAGGCAGGTTGAAATCCAGTTGAATTGTTCCGCACTGCCATATTCTTCCTATAGAATCCTTCATTTTAAAGTCTATCTTAGGTCCATAAAAGGCCCCGTCGCCAGGATTTAGCTTATAACTGATCCCTTTATGTTTCAATGCTGATTCTAAATTTTGCTCAGCTAGAGCCCATATTTCATCAGAACCTATTGCCTTTTCAGGTTTTGTTGAAAGCTCTATATTATATTCAAATCCGAATAATGTATAAAATTTATCATAAAGATCTATTATTTCTATAATCTGCTCCTCAATCTGTTCTTTTGTACAAAATACGTGGGCATCATCCTGTGTAAATGCCCTTACCCTCATCAGTCCGTGTAATGCACCACTAAATTCATGCCTATGGACAAGTCCCATTTCCCCATATTTTAGTGGAAGCTCCTTGTAGGAGTGGAGGTTATTCTTGTATGCAATTATGGAACCTGGGCAGTTCATCGGCTTTATTGCATACTCCTTTTCATCTATTTCAGAAGTATACATGTTTTCCCTGTAATTAAACCAGTGTCCTGAAATTTCCCACAGTTCCTTATCCAACATAATCGGAGTCTTTATTTCCTCATAATGTCTTTTTTTATGTTCTAACCTCCATATTTCCTGAAGCTTGTTGAATAGCTCCACTCCCTTGGGCATAAAGAAAGGAAATCCCGGTCCATGTTCATCCACAAAAAAGAGGTCAAGCTGCTTACCTAACTTTCTATGATCCCTTCTTTCCGCTTCCTCCATCATAACAAGATAGTCATCAAGCTCTTTTTTACTTCCAAAAGCCACTCCGTATATCCTTTGGAGCATCTTGTTATTAGAATCTCCCCTCCAATATGCACCGGCTGTAGACATAAGTTTAAATGCCTTTAAAAACCCCGTAGATGGAACATGAGTTCCCCTACATAAATCTACAAATTCCCCCTGCTGATATATACTTACCGTATCTACCCCCAGGTCGTCTATAATTTCTATTTTATATGTTTCCCCCATTTCAGAAAACATTTTCTTTGCCTCTTCCGAAGTCATTTCACTTCTTTTAAATTTATAATCTTCCTTCACTATCTTCTGCATTTCAGTCTCTATTTTTGCCAAATCTTCTTCTGTAAAAGGATTTTCAGGGTCAAAGTCATAGAAAAATCCATTTTCTATAACAGGTCCTATTGTTACCTTTGTCCCTGGAAATAATCTCTGGACAGCCTGCGCCATTATATGGGCCGCACTGTGCCTTATTATTTCTATCCCTTTTTCACTTGTATTTGTTATAATTTCTATTTTACCTGATTTATCAATAACATGGGACGGATCCACCTGGACTCCATCTATAACAGCTCCCACTGTAGCTTTCCCAAGGCTACTTCCTATTATTTTCGCAAATTCCAAAACTGTAATCGGATTTTCAATCCTTCTGACATTCCCGTCAGGCAATACCATTTCTATCATAATTCTTCTCCTAAATCTTTAATTTATTCTAGCCGTTGTAAAAACTAAATTTTACTTTTGAAATCGACATTCTCAAAAATTTTCATTTTTCTTTATTTTGAGCAACATTTTTATTTTTAGTTTCTACAATGACATTATAATTCTGTAACTAACTATCCTATAATTCTAAAGTCCTGCTCCAAATGACGGTCTTCCACCGCTATAGTTAAACTGGATATTCTTTTCAGGGAAAGGAGTAATTCCAAATTTCAAGGTTATCACTGGATAATATCCAAGTTTTTTATTGTCAGGTTTATCCCACTTCATTCCTGCACCAATTTCCCACTCCACATTTTCAAATCTATGGCTTAAAGTAACTAGACCTAATGTTATTTTGTTTACCCTGGTTGCTGCTGAGGAGCTTTCAAAAATCTCAGGATCGCTTGCTTTAGGCGCTCCGTCTTTTACATACTGCAGTTTTCCCCCAATCCACCAAGGTTTATCAGGATCTTCACCAAACATATATTTTGTTTCAAATTCATGTTTTCTGAAATTGTACTGACTTTTACGTCCAGGAAGGTTACGATAAATCCTGTCAGGTCGTTCCATCGTATATTTATATGCTATGAAAAATTTTTCCAAATATCCTGCTTCAACCTTAAAGGTTAGGTCATTTAACCTATTCATCCCCTTCAAATCAGTCTTGTAAAAGGAATTTGAACCGTCTATCTCCATATCGACACCTATCTGGAAATACTTTTTATTTCTCCTTAGATTCTGAAGTTTTGCATTAAAATCATTCAAGCTGAACTTATTCTGTCTGTAGGTTTCTTCTTCAACATAACTTTTATAAGCCTGTTCTTCCTCACTATTTAGAAACAGTCTGTCATCACTTTCTATTTCTATGTTGTCCAAAACATTCCTATCGTTATTTGTAATGGAAAACTGCTGTGTATTGGAGTCTTTCACTATTTCTTTTTCTCCATTTTCCCTAGTTCCAGATACCATTTCAGTTTCCTTCTTTATTATATCCTTCTCATATTTAGGCTTTCCATTATTTTCATACCTGTATAACAGGCTAATTGTAGTGTAATCACTTCCTGAAGAATATCTGTCGTCTAATATTGCAAGCGGAGTATTATTCATATCCCTGTAAGTCTTTTTCCCGAATCCATAGCTTGCTCTAAAATAGTGATCCGATTCAAATTTCTTATTCTTCATTTTCTTCGTATCATAAACAAATCCTATCCTATGGGTTTCCATTTTCAGTTTCAGCTCAGGCACACCAAAGTTAGAAGAAGTTCCAAATACATCGTTTCTTATAGTCCTTAAGTTTGTATAATCTATCCCCCATTCATTAAAATTGGCGGAAATAGTCCTCTCTCTTATGTGTTCCTTGTAATTTCCCTGATCCCAGCCCATTGAAGTATCATAAGGGAAGTATTTCATATCTCTGTCACTATATCTATAGAGAAAATTATCATCATTAGCTGAAGTATAACCATACTGAATTTCCCTGTTAAGATTCTTGTAGGATCTAAAGTCCTTAAATTCATATTCATCATTGGCTTCAAAGTCAAAACTTACATATCTTTTATTGGCAATATCAGCTTTAAAATAATTTCTCACATACCTATTTTTTAACCAATTATCATTAAAGTGTCTATCATCCCTACCTGCAAAAATATAGTTAAAGTTAACATTTCCTATATGGAAATTAAAATTATTTTTAAATCCTAGTGCATTAGAGGGAACCTCAATTATGTCAAAACCGTTATATAAAGCATTTCCTGCATCCGTCTTCTGAATAAAAAGGTTCATTTCATCGGTTATCTTCAAATCATACTTATTGTTCTTCAAGGCTGTATTATCAAAAAGTGTAGTATAGAGTCTAGTATCAGCAGTAAATATATTCATTGAAGGACTCACCTTAATATCATCGCCTGTGGTATTTTTAGCAACTTTATATCCTGTTTTTGAGGAAGAGTCTTCTATTTTCCTCCCTTTATCAAACTCTGGAACATAGATGGATGAATAGTCCCTGTTTTCAAAGCCTAAATTAAAGGAGAAGTAAGAATCCTTAAATGGAAGATCTATTCTGTCATTTCCAATATTTATCTTCTGGCTCCTATACTTTTCATAAATTATCTTCTTAGCTCTCTTTATGGCTTCTGCATCTTCGTAAACCTTGTAAATTCTACTATTATCATCTGTCAGACCATTAAGAAAAAGACTGTTAAAATTAGGATTATCCCTCGTATAATCATATTCATATTCCTTCTTGCTTATTTCCGTCTGGGTGACAGTTCCTCCAAAATAGAATCTGTTTGTAAGATTTTGTGCCACTGTTTTAGGCTCATATCCAAAATAATCGTTCATTCTAAAGGGATAATAGTTACCAAAGGTTAAGTTCCACCCTTCCTTCTTGTCATAGGCTATTTTCTTTACCCACCTTTTAGAATCCTCCAGTGAGTTATAGTCTGCATCGTCCCTTTCCCTTAGATTCAATATTTCTCCAAACTCATCCTTATCAGAATTAATATAGTCAAACCTTATTTTAGGACCTCTAAAATCAACAGCATAGTTTTGATATCTCCTGTAAGAATTCAAATCCCCTATATATCCTGGATTAATATCTATAAATTTTTCATCTTCTATTTTTATGGCAACATCACTATTTCCATTTACATATTTTAAGCTTCTATAAAGATCTACATCTGTACGTCTAGGGTCTATCTCATCCCTATCAATAATAAAATCATTTATACGTGTCAATTCCCGCAGGGCATCCCTATCCTGAGTCCAGTAGTAGTCAAAGTTGAATTCACCGTTTCTACCTAACTCCTGATTTATAGTAAAGTCATAAAAACCTATCTTCCTGTATGTATCCACATAACTCGTGTAATCGTCCTTTAGAAGAACTCCATCCACTGCCCTCATGAGGTTTGTAGTCATATTCTTATAATTCAAGTTCCATATACCGTATCCAAGATTGTAAAATTTCCTATCCTCTTTAGCTATTTTAGGCGTATTTATCACATTATGGGTCCATGTCAAATCCCATTCTCTTTTTTTATTTCCAATAGGAACTACAAATCTATTTACAAATATGTTCCCACTATTATTGGATCCAAAGGAATAATCGTTTGAAAATTTAAGTGCCAATTTCTTCTTTGCACTTATTTCAAAGTCAATAAATCCTCGAGCAAGATTCCCCTTATCGTAGTCAAATCCCCATATTCCAAAAAGTCCTCTGTCACTATCCGAACCTATATAAGGAAACAGAGTGGCCCTTTGACTTTCAGGTTTTAAGGAAACCACATAATATGGTAGTTTAAGCCATGTCCTTCCTCCTGCAAATATCCCTATATTCTTAGCAACAACTTTTCTATTGGGATAAATTTGCAACTCCTCTGTATTTACCATATAATTGGGATTCTCATAGGGACTTGTTGTAAACCACCCGTTTTTTATAGTTATCTTATTGGGATATTCACTCAAGGTTTCCTCTCCACCATAACGAAGCTTCAAATTACTGTCATAGCTTTCAGAACCCCATATTTTGGCTTTTCTTGTATCCATATCAAAAATAATTTCATTTGCTTTTATTGTCTGAGCTCCCTGATTAAAAAGCACATTACCATAGGCAAAAAGAATATTCTTTTTTTCAATTTTTTTTAAGTTATCCGATCTTATGGAAATATCTCCATATTTCAAAAGAACTCCATCTGTTGCAGTAATTGATTCCTTTTCTATATCTATAACTGATTTTTCAGTTTCCATCTCAACTACTGCTTCTGAGTTTACAATTTCTGCATTCGCAAGAAATAACAGACAAAACAAAAAACCGAATAAATTTTTGTATTTTATTTTCATAATTTCAACCCTTATTTAAAGTTTTATGGTTAAAATTATATCACAATTTTATTTTTATGACAATGTGAATTACCTTTTTTCTTTTTCTAAGCTGAAAATATTGTAATTAAAATTTTTTTTTGATATAATTAATAACAAAGTTATGTTAACATCCTAATTTATCAATATTATTGGGAA
>JBGXYD010000074.1:0-33778 GCA_041815005.1 Leptotrichia sp.
GTTTATAAATATAAATTCTAAAAAAGAAATAATTTTTTTTCTTAAGCTTATAGAAATTTAAATTTAAAATACTACTGAAAGGGGGAGGTTATCCCAGTTAAGCAGTATAGAAGTATAATTCTATTACATTTTTGCCGTAAAACTTTAATAGAGTTATTACAAACATATAAAGATAAAAATTTTAAGTAATATTAATTTTAGAAGAAAAATTTAGTTTTGTAAATGATGACATATATAAATAAGATAAGGAGAACAGCTATGAAAGTTAAAATGATATTACCTGCATTAACGGAAGCAGAAAGTCCCTTTTGGAGACCTATAAAATATTCACTCTTTCCGCCTCTAGGTCTTGCTACACTGGCAGGGCATTTCTCCTGTGAAGATGAGGTGGAGTTACAGGATCAGCATATAGAAAAGTTACATCTAGATGATGAACCGGAACTTGTGGTAATTCAGGTATATATAACAAATGCCTATAGAGCCTATAAGATAGCGGATCATTATAGGAAAAAAGGGGCACATGTTGTACTTGGCGGACTTCATGTAACATCACTTCCTGAGGAAGCAATGAAGTATGCGGATACAATAATGATAGGACCGGGAGAAGATATATTTCCCAAGTTTCTGGAAGACTTCAAAAATAAAAATCCCCAGAGAGTATACGTTTCCACCCATAGGACTTTGGGAAATATCCCTGATGTAAGAAGAGATCTAATAAAGAGGAATATGTATCTTGTACCTAATTCCATAGTTGTTACAAGGGGCTGTCCTCACCATTGTGATTTCTGCTATAAGGATGCCTTTTATAAAAACGGGAAGTCTTTTTATACTAGGCGAGTTGATGATGCCTTGAAGGAAATAGAGGGACTTCCAGGTAAGCATCTTTATTTTTTAGACGATCATTTATTGGGAAATCCTAAATTTGCTGGTGAACTATTTGAAGGAATGATGGGTATGAATAGGATTTTTCAAGGGGCTGCTACGATAGACTCCATATTAAGGGGAGATCTTATAGAAAAAGCTGCTAAGGCTGGATTAAGAAGTCTTTTTGTGGGGTTTGAAACATTTTCTCCTGAAAACCTGAAACAGAGTAATAAAAATCAAAATTTGCAAAGGGATTATGTAAAGGCTGTAGAAAGGTTACATTCATTGGGAATAATGATAAATGGGAGTTTTGTATTTGGGTTAGATGAAGATGATAAGGATGTTTTTAAAAGAACAGTAGACTGGGGAGTAAAACATGGAATAACTACATCCACTTATCATATATTGACTCCTTATCCCGGGACAAGGCTGTTTAGGAAACTGGAGGAAGAAGGAAGGATATTGACAAGGAACTGGGACTTGTATGATACAAGGAATGTGGTATATAAGACAAATAAACTGACTGCAGAGGAACTAAAATCTGGGTATGATTGGGCATATAAGGAATTTTATAAATGGTCTAATATATTTAAGGCAAGTAATAGCCATAATTTAACGAAACATAAAATGAAGCATTTTTTCTATACTGCAGGATGGAAAAAATTAGAACCCTTCTGGAACTTTATTATAAAAAGTAAGCATCTTAATGTTATGACACCTGTTCTTGAAGGAGTATTAAGCAAGGTAAAGAGGTAAAAAATATAGTTTAGATGTAGAAAGTGCTGAAAATATACAAATAAATGAAAAATTAGAAAAAAGTAAATATTTTAGATGGAAGCTGTCTTAAAAGACTTTGATATTTAAATTTATGAAATTATTCCAGTTAAGACAGCTATATTTTTCTAATTATAAAAGGCATCAGAAACTTTTATTTTAAAGAAAATTACTTTTCAACCGAATAAAAGCATCTTTTTGGGGATACTATTTCCCCGTTCCCCTTTAAAGATTTTAATTCCTTGTCCACTTCCTCGAGTGTTTCTGCAATTTCTCCTGCTTTCATGGGCTCACCCTTCGATAAAAGTTCTACAATTTTTTTCCCTAATACCATAATTTTACCTCCTGTTTTTATTTATTTTTATTATTTACATCCATCAGCTTAAAATAAGATATTACAATAACTGTTTTATTGTATCTACTTTAATTTCTAGAACCTTTCTTAAAAAAGGAAATTTTTCCTTCATCATGTCGTATTCATCACCAGACTCAATAAATGAAGCAGTTCCATTTATTAGAAATCCTGTTCCTTGGTAGTTGTTAAATCCCATTACTTCCCTCGCTCCAAGAGTCATCTTTACTTTACTATTTACTTTTACGTCAGCCTCTGTACTGTTCATTCCAGCAGCAGGAAGAAGTATCCTGTCATCCTTTATTACAAGATAGGAATTCCAAGTATTAGTTATGTTGGCTTCGTCACTGCTTCCCCATGAAACAATTGATACAACACCTTCATACTTCAATACTTCAAAAAATTTTTCAGTTAACATATTTCATTATCCTTTCTTTATTTTATATTTTATGATATTATAATACAAAAAGGTGTCAAATTATGTCGCTTTTAAAATGAAAAAATAAATAATAAATGAAAATCATAAGAAAAGGTGGGAGTAATGAAGAAATCTGAAAGAATTAATCAGGAACTCATATTTTTAAATAATAGAAAATCATTTAATCTTGCTGACCTGATGAAGGAATTTAATATTTCTAAAAGAACTGCATTAAGGGATATTGAAGCTTTGGAAGCATTGGGGCTTTATCTTTATGTGGAAAACGGTCGTTATGGAGGCTATAGGATAATAAATAAAAATCTTTTAATTCCTGTATATTTTGATAATGCTGAAATAACCTCCATATTTTTTGCATTGAAGGCTCTTACTTTATTATCCTTCACCCCCTTTGAAAAATCCTATGACAGGATATATGAAAAACTTTTGGTTACTTTGCCGCTAGAACAACAGAAACATATTTTGACATTGATGGAGGCAGTAAATTATACAAGCTTTCCACCAGTAAATACTTCAAATTACTTATCGACAATACTGGAGTCTATATTAAACTGTCATCCTCTTAGTATTTCTTATACCCAGTATGGACAGTCTGAAAGAAAAATTCTGGCATATGACCTGTTTTATAGAAACGGTATATGGTTTTCCAATGCAATGGATATAGATACAGGTAACTGGGGAATATATAGGTGTGATTGCATTGAAAAATGTGATATTGATTTAGACACTCAAGTGGAGTTTACACGGCAGGAGTTGGGAAAATCTTTGGAAAAATATGAAAAGACTTATCATGACATTCCCTTCAGGTGCAAACTTACTCCCTTTGGGAAGGAGATTTTTCTAAAGGATAACTACCCCAATATGAGACTTCTGGAAAATAGTAACGGGGAGTACTTTATTACAGGAGGATTTAATATGGATGAACTTGATTACATGGTTCACTATCTCATAGGAATGGGAGATAATGTTATTATTGAATATCCCGAAATCTTAAAGGGAAGCTATCTGAAGCAGTTAAACAAG
Source organism: Leptotrichia sp. (assembly GCA_041815005.1). Classification (GTDB taxonomy): domain Bacteria; phylum Fusobacteriota; class Fusobacteriia; order Fusobacteriales; family Leptotrichiaceae; genus Leptotrichia_A. The sequence continues at coordinate 3,450 of JBGXYD010000074.1, forward strand.
ATAATGAAAACTTATAGAAAAAAGTAGCAATTTTAGTATCTATAAGGAAATTACAGTAATACCATCTAAAACCGACCTGAAAAATTATGGTTATTTTATTCAAACACAAACATTTTTTATTTTAATAGTCTGATTTTAAGAAGGTTTGAGTAGATATTACTAAGAAGTACTTTCTTGCTGAAAAGGAAGGACTATAAGGGGATGAGTTAGAAAACAGAAATAGCAGTAACTACAAAAGGAATAGGGAAAAGAAATCTGGAAGGGGGGATATACACATATTCAATAAATAAACTGCTGACTTCATTTAAATCAAGCATAAACCCTATAAACGGAATTCTATATACTCTAACATGGAGCAATGACGGAGTATTGACATGGAAACAGTTAAAAGAAAACAGGAAAGGATATATGAAATATATAAGAGATAATGGATAATATAAAAAATCTGAAAATAAAAGAAAATATAGTTTCTAGACTTATAATTATGAAGAGATGAATTTTTAAAAATTAAAGTTGAAATATATGTGAATATATATTATAATTTAAATAAAATTAAGGAGGAAACCGATGAAGCAAAGGGTGAAAAGTATTTTTCAAATGATTGTATCAACATTGTTACTACTTATAGTACAGAGCTGTATTACAGTAGAAACTGATATGAATATAAATAAGAACCTAGCAGGTAGCTCTGTTTCTAAAATATCAATTATGAAGGGTTTTTTAACAGAGGATCAGCTAAGGATAGAAATAGAAAAGCTTGGATTTAAAAAATATGATTTGAAAAAGGAAAAAAATGAAAATTCGGAAATTGACAGGTACACAGTGGGAATAAACTGGAAAACAGAAGAGGAACTAAAGAATATACTGAAGTTTATAGGTTCAGGTTCAGCAATAGGGCTGTCTGAAATGCAGGAAAACCTTGAAAAACTGTCAGAACTTGGAGGAACACAGGCTAATAAAGAAGATACTTCTAAAGGGGCTATTTCTGGAAAAGAAAATTCAAAAGATGAGGCAAAGTCAGGAAATCCTACTGGAATATTTACAAAGAGTAAGGGAATTGTAACTGTTAATATGGGAAAATCCAACATAAACAGGCTGACTATAAAAGTGGCCGGTAAAATAATAACAGAAGAAAATCAGCAAGGAAAAGTATCTGAAAAAAAAGATGAAATAACTTTTTATCAGGGAGAAGACATAAAGTTCAGGTACAAGGAAAGTGGAGGGCTTATAGGTGGACTGTTAAAGATAATAATTATAGCAGGGTTTCTTTTCTTAAGTTTAGTCGGTTTCTTTGTGGTAAAGAATCTATTAGGAAAAAAAGACAGGAAAAAGGAAAATTTAGATGAGACGGAGATTGAGGAAGATATTGAAGGGGAGAATATAGAAGATACAGAAGATATCAAAAAATCTGAAGATATTCAAGCAAAAAATATTCAAAATAACGAAGAGGATCTAAAAACAGAAGATGCAGAATAATTTAATACAATCATAAAAACACGTAAAAAAGGCAAGCCTAATAAGAACATGTTCTATATCAGGCAGCCCTTTTTTTACATTTTAAAATATTATAACTTATAGTAAAACCTGTATAAATAAAACCCAAAAATATAATATTTTTTTATAAAAAACTTAGATTATAAGTAATTATAAAATAAATCTATAGTTTTGTTTTAAATAGGTTTTGATATAAATAATAAAGCCGTGTAGCTAGGCAATGGACAAATTGAATAATCTAGAATTTTTTCAAGTGTATCCTAAGGAATTCTTAGATTACCCTCTTTTTCACAATAGATATTTATAAAAAATCCATATAATTCAGAATATAAAGTTAAGTTCCCCATTAAATATGGGAATCTAAATTTTTCAGATATTCTTCTAAACCATTGGAATAAAGACCAGGTGTAAATTCTATTATAGTATGATCTGCAAGTCCGTTAGTATAATAAGGATCTTTCTTTAATATACTTTCAAGTTCCTCCTTATGTGTATTATGGGCAACTACAACTCCCCCTAAAGGCGGGGTTTGTCGTCCAGCAGTTAGAAATTTTCCCTGATTGACATATCCCCTTATAAAGTCTAGATGTTCTTCTCTTATACTATTTACTTTATCCAAAGGCTCCTTATAATTTAATATAACAATAAATAAATTTTTCATAAACGGAAGATTTCCTTTCATTATTTTTTTGGTTTTTAGAATTATAAAAACAGGGAATTACTTAAATTAAATTCAATTACCCTGTTTTTAATGAAATGGATTAATACCATCCTCTTAATTTCATTGTTTTGGAAATTCTTTCAATACTTTTCATATAAGCAGCATTTCTTAAATCTACTTTAAATTCAGTAGCTAAAGCCCATACATCTTCAAATGCTCCTGATAATAGAACATCTTCTTTTTGTTGAACCTCTTCAAATGACCAGTAGTAACTTTGTAAGTTTTGTACCCATTCAAAGTATGAAACTACAACTCCACCTGCATTTGCCAAAATATCTGGAATAACTACAATTCCTTTTTTAAATAAAATTTCATCAGCTTCAGGAGTAGTTGGTCCATTTGCCCCTTCTGTAATTACTTTTGCCTTAATTCTATCAGCATTTTCAGAAGTGATTTGATTTTCTAGGGCACATGGAGCTAAAACATCGACTTCCAATTCTAATAATTCAGTATTTGTAATATCTTTTCCATATCCTTTATTTTCAGCAATACGGCCATTTTTTTCAAGATCTTTAATTACAGCCTCCATATTAATTCCATTTTCGTTGTAAACAGCGATACTTGAATTTGAAAAAGCTACAATTTTTGCCCCATCTTTATATGCATAATAAGCTGTGTAAAATCCCACGTTTCCAAATCCTTGTACTGCATAAGTGGCGTTTTTTACATCAATATTTAATTTTTCCAATGCTTTTTTAGCTGTCAGGTGAACTCCATATCCAGTAGCCTCTGTTCTTGCCAAAGATCCACCAAATTCTAATGGTTTTCCTGTGAATACACCTTTTGTGGATTTTCCTGCAACTTCCTCATAGGCATCAACCATCCACGACATGATTTGACCGTTTGTATTGACGTCTGGAGCTGGTATATCAACTTTTTCTCCGATAATTGGTGAAATCGCTTTTGCAAAACCTTTAGAAATTCTTTCCAATTCATTTTTAGAATATTCTTTAGGATTAATTGCCATTCCACCTTTTCCCCCACCATAAGGTATTCCTGCTACTGAACATTTGAAGGTCATCCAAGTTGACAATGCTTTTACTTCATCTCTTGTAACATCAGGGTGAAATCTAAGTCCACCTTTAAAAGGTCCTATTGCATTATTATGCTGTGATCTGTATCCTGTAAATGTTTTTACTGTTCCGTCATCTAATTTTACTGGAAATGATACTTCTAAAACTTTCATAGGATTTTTTAAAATTTCATAAACAGCTGGATCTGCATTTAATTTCTCACAAGCTGATTTGATTTGTTTTTGTGCAATCTCAAAGGGATTTAATGTTTCTTTTACCATATTAATTTCTATCCTCTCTTAAAAAAGTTATTATTTAGATATCATTTTCTAAATTACCAATTTTTATTATATTTTAAAAATTATCCATTAAATTATGATATTTCTAAATTATAATAAAAATATTATAGATAAATAAATAATTTATATATATTTTATACAACGTTTTGCAAGAAAAATGCAACAAATTTTTTAAAACATAAAAATAAAATAAGAAATAATATATTTCATAAATGGATAGTTTAGAAGAAATTCCGATGTTGTCAATATTAAAGAAATCTGAAAATAAAAGTCATTTAAAAAAGTTTCAAAATTTGTTATAATATACGTGTAAATAAATAAAATGAGGAGATTTAATAATGAAAAGAATAAAGAATATAGGAATTATAATGATTCTTCTGGTATCGTTAATTATAGAGGGGAAGAATGTTTCTACTAATAGCTTCAGGATTAATAAGGGAAAGGTGGAACTTGTAGCCCATGATTTTGGAAGCATTGATAGTTCAGAGCTAAAAAGATTAAATAGTATTGCAAGTGAAATAACAGGTTCGGGAGAATATAGGATAAGGGATAAAGGGGGGAGGACCCTTGTAGTAGACTTAAAAAAAGGGGTTATAGATGGGAAATACAGTGAATATTATACAAATGGACAAATTTTTCTTATGGGAAAATATACAAATGGGGAAAGGGAAGGAGAATGGAGAACATACCTTGAAAATGGTAAACTTTGGAAAATACACACATATAAAAATGATAAACTTAATGGTAAATATATAAATTATTATACTAGGACAGGAATAGAAGAGACAATTGGAAATTATAGGAATGGTGAAAAGGATGGGTTATGGGAAAGCTATTATGAAACAGGTAAGAAAAGATTATCTGAAAGATATTCAAATGGTTTGAAAAGCGGCACTTCTACTGAATGGTATTCCAGTGGTCAGAAAAAATCATCCATAAATTACCTGAATGATGTTGTAAAAGGGGAAATGAAGGTGTACTATGAAAATGGAAGTATTTTCTATGAAGGGGATATGAATGACAGGGACGGTACTGTTAAAGGGTATTATAAAAATGGGAAACTGAGCTTTGAGGGTAGAATGAGAGATGGAAGAAAAATAGGGACATGGAGTTATTACGACCAGTCAGGAAATCTTTACACAAAGATGAATCATTAGTTTATAGTCTAAGTATTGTTATAGCTTTTTGTTGGGATAACCTTTTGGATATAGTATTTTGGCAGGAGGGAAAGAAGAATGTCCTATTCAGCAGATTTAAAGAGGGAAATACTGGCTCAGGATATTAAAGATAAAGAGGAGGTTTATGCTGAGCTTTTTGGGATTTTTAGTGCAAAGGATTCAATAAGAGAAAAAGGAATATACTTTAGAACAGAAAATATCTCTTTAGCAAAAAGAGTTTATTCAAACTTAAAAAAAGTGATAAATCTGGAAATTCAGCTGAAATATCTTATAAGTAAGAAACTTGGGGTACACAAGGTTTATGAAATAATACTTGTCAGGGCAGAGGATAAGAAAAAGGAGTATAAGGAATTTATGAACAAAATTTACTCCAATAAGAATTTTTTAACAAAAAAGACTGAAGGGCAGCTATCGGGTATCATAAGAGGATTTTTTCTTATCTGTGGCTATGTTAAATCTCCAGAAAAGGGGTACGCACTGGATTTTTTCTTAGATACAGAAGATGCTGCCACTTTCCTTTATTATCTGTTTAAAAAAATGGGAAAAAGGGTGTTCCAGACAGATAAAAAGAATAAAAGTCTTGTATATTTGAGAAATTCAGAGGATATATTAGATATAATTTTTCTTATAGGAGGGATAACTTCCTTTTTTGAATTTGAAGAAATAACAATAAACAAGGAAATAAGAAATAAAATTAATAGAAACATGAACTGGGAAATTGCAAATGAAACAAAAAAATTGACAGCGGCAGAAAGACAGATAGGTATAATAAAGAAAATAGATGAGGAAATAGGTCTAGAGGAGCTGTCAAAGGTCTTAAGGGAAACTGCAATGGCAAGGCTTGATAATGAGGAAGCTTCCTTACAGGAGCTGGCTGAAATTATGTCTATTTCCAAATCAGGTATAAAGAACAGGTTTAGACGGATTGAAGAGATTTATAAGAGTATTCTGGAAAATGGAGGGGGACAGACATGAAGGCATTATCTATAATCTATGGCTTTGTAGTCTTTCTACGGAATAAGCTATATGACCTTAATGTGCTAAAACAGAAAAAGGTGGAAGGTGTAAAGGTAATATGTATTGGAAATGTGGTGGCAGGTGGTACAGGAAAGACACCGGCAGTTCAGTATTTTGTAAAAAAATATGTTGAAGAGGGGAAAAGGGTAGGAGTACTGAGTAGAGGTTACAAAGGAAAAAGGAAGGAGGATATTCTCCTTGTAAGGAATGATAAAGAAATATTGGCAACAGTTTCTGAATCAGGAGATGAAGCTTTTCTTCATGCTCTTACCTTGAAGGTTCCTGTTCTCGTATCAAGGGATAGATATAAGGGTGCTCTTTATTTACGTGATGTATATAAGGTTGATATTATTATAATGGATGACGGATTTCAACATAGAAAACTTAAAAAGGATAAGGAAATAATACTTATAGATGCTACAAATCCCTTTGGAGGAGATGAATACTTGCCAAAGGGGAGGTTAAGAGAGTCTCTTTCAGCACTTTATAGGGGGGATGAAATTATAATAACAAAAAGTAACTATGTAAATACGGAAACTTTGAAATATATAAGAAAAAGGCTCGAAAAATATGATAAACCCATATACACGGCAATTTTTACGGAACAATACTTTTATAAGTATAAAGGGGAAGAAATAAGCAAGAAAATTATAGAAAATAAGAAGGTTCTTATATTTTCTTCAATAGCCAATCCTAAAACATTCTACAATACAATAAAGAGCCTTAATCCTTTTGAAATTATGGAGGTCAAGTTTAAGGATCATCATTCCTATACTGATGAGGAAATAGCTCAAATATATGGTGATGGAGAAGCATTAGATTATATTATTACTACAGAAAAGGATATTGTTAAGATAAATAAAGAAAATGAGAAACTTTTAGTTTTAAAAATGGGATTTGAAATAATTGATGAAAAGTAGTAAAATATAATGAAAAATAAAAAATTATATGGGAAAAAACTTTAATATTAAAGGACGGATAATAAATAATAAAATACCAAAGCTTGGTAGAATATCTAAAAGATAGAAATATAGCAGGAGGAGGTTATCTATTGGAAGAAAAAGGTAATATTTCCAAGGGTACATTACTTTCAGATTCTCAGACATATCGAGAATTTATAATTAAATATAAGGGTAAGTTTTCAAAGGGAAAATATCTAAAGGTGGATAAAAATTTTGAGGTTATAAGAAAAAGTCCTTCATTTATACTGGAATTGGGGTATATTTACTATAGGACAGGAAATAAGAAAATTAAAGAAATTATAAGTGAAGAGTTTTTAGAAACAAATGGAGAAAAGGTAAAAAGAATAGAGAGAATGTCCAAGCTTACTGTGGATGAAGTGGAGGGAGGTTTCAGAAGGGCATTGGTTAATAAAAGCGAAAATCATGCTTTAAAATTGGGAAATGAACTTCTTCATAGGGATATTAACAGATTCTTCCAGATTTTATATAACATTTCCCTTATATCGGGAGATGAAAATAAACTGATAAAGACATTTTTTATGGAGGAAATTGTGAAGGATTTCCAAAAGGGAAATAAAATATTAAATGATTTCAGGGAAGAAACAGATGAAATCATAAAAAATACAATTTGCTATTTCACGAGGTCAGATTATGAGTTTATAGATTTTAACAATAGGAATTCCATTGACTATTTTAAAAAAAATAAGGCTGATGTCCTCTATAAGAAAATATATATTATAAAATTTGATAAGATTATGGAACGGTACAAATTAAAAAATATAAAAAAAATAAAATTTGAAATTGATGGAAATGACGGATATAACAGATTATCGGAAAGTAAAAAGAAACTATATGATTATATCACTGTATAATTTATTTAGAGAATAGATTTTGAAAGGAGACTAAAAATATGCTTGAAATGAGATATATAAGAGAAAATACTGATAAGGTGAGAAATGACTTAAAAAATAGGAATAGTGATTTTAATCTTGATGAACTTTTAAAACTGGATGAGGACAGAAGGAAGCTTCTTCAGGAGGTGGAGCTTCTTAAGAAGGAAAGAAATGAATCGAGTACCCTCATAGGAAAGTATAAAAAGGAAGGAAAGGATGCAACAGAACTTCTTGAAAAGATGCAGGGGGTTAGCGGAAAAATAAAGGAATTGGATCAGAAGGTGGCAGAAATAGATGAAAAGCAGCTTTCTTTAATGTATACAATACCAAACAGGCTTCATGATACTACTCCTGTGGGTGCTGATGAGGAGGATAATGTAGAGATAAGGAAATGGGGAGAACCTAGGAAATTTAATTTTGAAATAAAATCCCATGATGAACTGGGGACAACTTTAGACATATTGGATTTTGAAAGAGGATCAAAGCTAAGTGGTTCAAGGTTTACAGTTTATAAAAAGGCAGCAGCGAGACTTGAGAGGGCTCTTATTAACTTTATGTTGGATACCCACACTTCAGAACATGGGTATAGTGAAATACTCACCCCTCAATTGGCAAAGGGTGAAATCATGACAGGAACAGGACAGCTTCCAAAATTTTCCGAGGATATGTATAAGGTGGAAGGAGATGATCTGTATCTTATTCCTACTGCCGAAGTAACCTTGACAAATCTTCATACTGGAGAAATCCTTGATGAAGAGGAACTTCCAAAGTATTACTGTGGATTTACTGCATGTTTTAGGCAGGAAGCAGGCTCAGGAGGGAGGGACTTAAAGGGTCTGATAAGACAGCATCAGTTTAACAAGGTAGAAATGGTAAAGATAGTAAAGCCGTCAGATTCATATGAGGAATTGGAAAAAATGGTACAGAATGCTGAAAAGATATTACAGAAACTTAAACTTCCATATAGGGTATTATCTCTCTGTAGTGGAGATATAGGTTTTAGTGCAGCCAAGACTTATGACTTGGAAGTATGGGTTCCTAGCCAGGATAAGTATAGGGAAATATCCTCCTGTTCAAATACTGAGGATTTTCAAGCAAAAAGAGCAATGATAAAATACAGGGTAAAGGAAACAGGGAAAAGTCAGTTTGTTCACACATTAAACGGTTCGGGACTAGCGGTGGGAAGAACACTTCTTGCAATAATGGAAAATTACCAACAAGAGGATGGAAGTATAACAGTTCCTGAAGCACTTATACCTTATATGGGAGGGATAACGGTTATAAAATAGCTGAAAATAGTTGTCATAGAAAATAAAATTCAGATAGTGAAAAGAGGATGGAATGAAGAAATTTTTTAGAAATCTGATCTTTCTTACAATTTTCAGTCTAGGAATTGTTTATCTGGAATTATCAGGTTATGTCTATCATAATGATATAGTAGCTAAAATAGCAGGCTATCAGGTGGAAGGACTGGATGTTTCTCACCATCAGGAAAAAATAAACTGGAAAAAAGTTGATAAAAAGTATAAGTTTGTAATTATGAAGGCTACTGAAGGGAAAGACTTTTTAGACACAGACTTCTTCTACAACTGGAATAATGCCAGATTGAATGGCTTTACAGTAGGAGCATATCATTTTTTTAGTATGTTGAGTAGCGGGAAGGCACAGGCAGAATACTATATAAGCAAAGTTCCTTATTCAGAGAAGACTTTACCTCCTGTAATTGATTTAGAGATACCTATAAGGCATCGAAAAAAAGCTGTTTTAAAGGAGTTGAAGGATATGATATCCAGACTGGAGGCACATTACAAGAAAAGGGTCATAATATACGTGACATATCATACCTATAATGCCTATATAAAGGGAGAATTTCTTGATAATAAATTATGGATAAGGGATATTAAGTTTCATCCTGAATTGGAGGAAAATGACAGATGGATAATCTGGCAAGTATCAAATAGAGGAAGAGTAAACGGAATACCGAATCTCACAGATAAGAATGTATTAAGAAGTGGAACCGTAGAATCTCTTATAGAGGAAAGTAGAATAGAATAACTGCAGTCTAAGTGGAAATAAATACAATAGGCAAAAAGTTATTTTAGAAAATATTATATATTCAGTTGATTTTTATGTTAAAATTTGATAGTATATAAGAAATCAATAATCAATTATTAAATTATATATTTAGGAGGATAAAATGAAATATCATTTTAAAGATTTAGGTTTAAGTAACACAAAGGAAATGTTTGCAAAAGCAAACAAAGAGGGATATTCAGTGCCTGCTTTCAATTTTAACAATTTAGAGCAGTTACAGGGAATTATAGAAGCTTGTGTAGAAACAGGTTCACCAGTAATTCTTCAAGTATCCACAGGGGCGAGAGATTATATAGGTAAGGAGATGCTACCTATGCTTGCAAAGGCTGCGACAGAATATGTTAAGGCTTCAGGATCGGATATACCTGTAGCATTACATCTAGATCATGGACCAAATTTTGATGTAGCAAAGGATTGTATAGAATATGGATTTTCTTCTGTAATGATAGATGCTTCTCACCATTCTTTTGAAGAAAATATAAAGGAATCTAAAGAAGTGGCAGATTTTGCACATAAACATGATGTGACAGTAGAAGCTGAACTTGGGGTTTTAGCAGGAGTTGAAGATGATGTAGTAGCTGAAAGCCATGTATATACTCAGCCTGATGAAGTTGAAGAATTCGTAAATAGAACAGGGGTAGACTCACTTGCAATAGCAATAGGTACTTCCCATGGGGCACATAAATTCAAACCAGGAGACGATCCTAAGTTAAGACTGGATATTCTTGCGGAAATAGAGAAAAGAATACCTGGATTCCCTATTGTATTGCATGGATCTTCAGGAGTACCTCAAAAATTTGTAAAAATGATTATAGAGTATGGAGGGCAGCTGGCTGATGCAATAGGTATACCTGATGAACAATTAAGGTTGGCTTCAAAATCGGCAGTAGCTAAAATAAACGTTGATACAGACGGAAGACTTGCATTTACTGCAGGAATAAGGGAAGTATTTAACAATAAGCCGGGAGAATTTGATCCTAGAAAGTATTTAGGACCTGCTAAAAACTATATGAAAGACTACTATAAAGAAAAAATCCAAACTGTATTTGGTTCAGAAGGGGCTTATAAAAAAGGAACTCCTAGAAAGTAATTTAATAGCTGATTTTAATAGTTAGTTTAAGGATAAAAAATTAAAAAATAGAATTTTAAGGGGCTGTCTTATTTTATTACATCCCCTTGAAATTTGAAATAAGAAGTAAGAGAAATCTTTGAAGGGATGAAAATTTTTTTTTTCATCTTTTTTATTTAATATAATTAAATAAGGATTTGTAAAAAATGTATTTTTTAAAAAATTAAAAGGCACCAAAAATATTAATGAAGAAAAATTTTATTTATTAGGATTATAGAATTTTGCAAATAACAATAATTATTGCATATTTAAGGAGGAAATATGAGAGTAAAAATCGACAAGACAAAATATATTTTTGTTACTGGCGGAGTTGTCTCCTCACTTGGAAAAGGAATAGTGGCTTCTTCACTTGGAAGACTGTTAAAGGAAAGGGGATATAGGGTAACTATCCAGAAATTTGACCCCTATATCAATGTGGATCCTGGAACAATGAGTCCATATCAACATGGTGAAGTTTTTGTTACGGAAGACGGAGCTGAAACAGATCTTGATTTGGGACATTATGAGAGATTTATTAACGAGGATCTGACTAAATATAACAACCTGACAACCGGAAAAATTATGTCTAAAATAATTTCAAAGGAAAGAAAGGGGGAATTTTTAGGGGGAACAGTCCAAACTGTCCCACATGTAACAGATGAAATAAAGTACAACATTATAAAGGCGGCAGAAGAAAGTGATTCAGACATAGTAATAACTGAAATAGGTGGAACCATAGGGGATATTGAAAGTGATCCTTTCATAGAGGCAATACGGCAGTTGAAAAGGGAAGTGGGAAGAGAAAATATAGCCTATATCCATGTAACATTGCTTCCATATCTGAAAGCGGCTAAAGAGCTAAAAACAAAGCCTACGCAACATAGTGTTAAAATGCTTCAGGGTCTTGGGATTTCTCCTGATATAATAGTTGTAAGGAGTGAGCATCCTGTAGATCAGGGGATAAAAAAGAAGATATCCATATTCTGTGATATAGATGAAGAGGCTGTAATAGAATCTCTTGATGCGGAAATACTTTATGATATTCCGCTGACTATGGAAAGACTTGGACTTGCAGATGTAGTATGCAAGCATTTTAAAATTGAAAATAAAAAACCTGCCCTGATTGAATGGAGCAAGATGGTGGAAAAGTTTAAGAATCCCAAGAAGCTTCTAAAAGTTGCAGTAGTGGGGAAATATGTGGAATTAAAGGATGCCTATATAAGTATTACAGAGTCCATAGAGCATGCTGGCTTCAATCTTGATACAAAGGTGGAGATCGACTACTTGAAGGCTGGGGAATTTGATATAGAAAAGCTTTCTAATTATGACGGTATCCTTGTACCGGGGGGATTTGGAGATCGTGGAGTTGAAGGGAAGATAGACGCTGTAAAATACGCAAGGGAAAACAATATCCCTTTCTTCGGAATATGTTTAGGTATGCAAGTGGCATGTATAGAATTCGCTCGTAATGTGCTGAACTATAAGGATGCTGATTCCACAGAATTTGAAGAGAACCTTGAATACCCTGTAATAAGCCTTATGGAAGAACAGGAGGGTCTGGAATATCTTGGGGGTACAATGCGTTTAGGTTCATATCCGTGTATCTTAAGGGATGACAGTATAGCGGCATCTGTTTACGGCAAGACCTCCATAAATGAAAGACATCGTCATAGGTATGAGTTTAATAATAAATATAGAGAAGAATTTGAGAAGGCAGGAATGAGTATTGTGGGACTATCCCCTGACGGGAATTATGTTGAAGTGGTTGAAATAAAGAATCACCCTTATTTTGTGGCATGTCAGTATCATCCTGAATTTAAGAGCCGACCTATAAAGCCACATCCGTTATTTACAGCATGGATAAAGGCTGCATTGAATAAAAGGAAAGAAAGATAGGAAAAAGGATAAGTATGAGATAAAAAATTTGATAACTTAAAAAAGCTAATTAAACTTAGAATTTCTTGAGACTATCAAACTTTTTTCATCCCCACACTTGACATAGAGCCTAAATAAAAAACACCTCAGATCACAATTTCTGAGGTGTTTTATTTATAGGTAAATAAAATTTAATCCCTAATAGTTGCCAATAATTCTCCTAAAACTTCAACTGCTTGATCAGCATCTGCCCCTTCTGCATGTATAGTAACTTCAGAACCGTTTTTGATTCCTATGGATAATAATTTTAATAATGATTTTCCATTCACTTTTTTTCCATCATTTTCTACAAAGACATCACTTTCAAATTCTTTTGCCTTAGCTACAAACACACCACCTGGTCTAGTATGTAATCCTGTAGGGTTTGTCATAACAACTGTTTTACTTGCCATTTATTTATCCTCCTAAAATATATTTATATTAATTTTACAACAGTTTTGCTCGTTTGTCAATAAATTAAATCCGTCAATGATATATAAGTTATATGGTAATATTAATTGAGTTGAAGTTTGAATATGTTACATTTCCCGGCTTGGCATTTCGTATCTTTTTTACAAACTTCTTTTCACAGTAATCTACTATAACTTTATCTCCTGTATTTGCCTTAGAATATTCCCCTGCAAGTCTTGCAGCATAATACAGTACATTTTGATTAACTTCTCTATTTCCACGTATGATGAGAACATGACTTCCTGGAATATCCTTTACATGAAGCCATACATCTCCTGTATTTCCTTTGGAGAAAGTAATTTCTTCATTTTCCTTATTATTTCTTCCGACAAATATTTTAAATCCGTCATACTCAAAGGAAAGTAGTTCTCTTTTCTTATTTCTATTAAGTTTTATTTTACTTTTGTTACTTATTTTTAATTCATTTTCAATTTCTTCTATGCCTATAAAGTCATTTTCCTTTTGTATAAAGACCTTTACCTCTTCAAAATATCGAATGTCTTCTTTTATGTCCTTAGCCCTTGACTCTAATATAGTAACAGTTCTTTTTCCCTTATTGTACCTGTTATAATATAATTTTAAATTATCTTTTGGAGATAGTAGTGGATCTAGTTGGATATCTATATTACTATTGTCATAAAAGTCAAACAAGGTTATATTTTCCATCTTATATTTTACAAGGTGCATATTTGCTGCCAGAATATCTCCTATTTTCTTATAATTTTCGTAATTTTGATTCTTTTTAAGGTCAATATCAATATTCCTAAGTATCTTTTCAAATTTTTTTATTTGACTGTCTGTATATTTTAATAGATTCTTTTTCTTTTCATTAATTACATTGGAAGTAATGGTACTTTTGAAATAGAAGTTTAGTCCGTCATTCAGTCTATCAAATTCCTCAGAAGAAAAAGATTTTTCCGAAAATTCTGAGAAATTATTATAAGTAAGAATTTTCTGCTGTTTTTCCTTATTCTCAATTTCGTAAAATACAGGCGAATAATCTTCAATATAATTCTTAAAAATTTTGTAATCCTTGTAACACTGGATTCCAAATGCTTTTCCTATTCCTTCTACAGTATCCATGAAATTCTGAGGGGAAGAAAAAGGAAAGTTATTTTCATCAAGATATAGAGGAGAAATCTTTTTTTTCTCAAAGGGAAGTGTGTATACAGTCCCTGTCATTATGACACGATTTCCCTGATCAATCCCTGAAAAATAAAGTGCAGAAAGTATTTTTCCACATGAAGTCAGAAAAATATTGCTGGCTTTTCCCATAATTTCCATAATGAGGGTATATTTTTCAATATCTCCAAATTGATTTAGCTTTTCAAAATCAAAATATACTATCCTGTCAAATCCCTCCTGCCTTATATTAATAAGGATGGAATTAAGAAGATATTTCTTTAGGGAAAGAAGAAATCTAGATTGAAAATCTGTATTAAAATCCTTTTCATCCTTTAAGTAAAATATCGTAGAATTATCCTTAACTTGAAAAAGTAGGTTGTTTTTCCCAAAAAAGAAGGAGAGGGAAGAACGGTCATACTGATATATTTTAGTTAACTTGTAATTAAGGATTTTTTCCCTAACTTCTTTAATCAGGAATGATAATCCTATACCGTCAATATAAAGCATATGTAGTTTCTCCTTAATTTTATACGTAGTTTCTAGTAACCATTATATCAGTGGCATCGTCTATACTTATAACTTTTTCATCTCCATCCACAAGCAGCATGATAATGTGCTTATTAATATCAAGTATTTTAATAAGAGATTTCAGAACTATCCCTTTTTCATTTAAATATTTCCTTATCGCAGGGCTTCCCTTTATGGAAGAGACTTGAACGATATCTCCTTTTTCAAAGCTTAATATTGATTCAGGCTGAATATCCTTTTTTACCTTATTAAGATTATTTACTATGGATTGGAATACTTCAAGAAAAGTATCCAATTTATCCTTAGGTATATGGGAAGTAACCTTTTCCAAAATATTTGAATGAAAATTACCATGATACTTATATGCCAGTAGACCCTTTTTCGAAAGGTGTACAAAAACCTTTCTTCTGTCATCTTCAGAACGGTTCCTTTCTATGAAATACTTGTCTGTCAGCTTATTTACAGCGACAGAGGCGGTTCCCATAGTAATCCCCAATTTGTCTGAAAGTTCGTTCATGGTAAGGGAATCCTCTCCTATTGCCTCAATAACATGAAGTTCTGTAGTAGTTAGGCACTTTATGACCTGGCTTAAATTTATTTCTTCTATCTTATAATAAGTTTTATAAAACTCGTCAAGCAACGACTCAATTTTTGAATACATTTTTTAATATCCTCCTTATCAAAGTAAATTATTTTCTGTTATCTTAAGGACTTTATTTTGTCCTCATAATTTCCATTAAAAACATAGGAACCTGCCACCAGTATATTTGCACCGGCTTCTTTTACACTTTTGGAAGTTTCAGCATTTATCCCGCCATCAACTTCAATATCTATGTTTTTATTCAAATTTCTTAGTTCCTTAATTTTTTTGACCATAGATTCTATAAATGTTTGCCCTCCAAAGCCAGGATTTACAGTCATAATAAGAACCATGTCAATATTATCAAGGTCATGTTTTATCATTTCAATAGGAGTAGAGGGATTTAAAGCTACCCCTGTTTTTTTTTCATATGATTTTATAAGCTGTAAAGTCCTGTTTAGGTGCTTACATGCTTCAGCATGCACTGTAATTATATCGGCTCCTGCATCAACCATATCTTTTATGATATGGTCCGGTTCTTCCACCATGAGATGTACATCAAAGACTATACTGGTATGTTTTCTTATAGATGAAATAACAGGGGCACCGAAACTAATATTTGGAACAAAGTTTCCATCCATTACATCTAGATGTAGGTACTCTGCACCACATTTTTCAATTTCTATAATTTCTTCCCTTAGTTTACTGAAATCTGCAGCAAGCAGTGAAGGGGCAATAACAATCTTTTTTTCCATAAAAAACCACCTTATATATTTAGAATTTTAATTATCGAAAATATTTTTTAATGCATACATGTAGAATTTATACTGTTCGTCTGATATTTCATTGTTTTCCACAGCTTCCTTTATCCCGCAGTTAGGTTCATTTACGTGAATACAGTCTCTGAACCTACAATTTTTTGTATATTCAGGAAAGTTATGGAACAGTGCTTCAAGCTCTTTTTTTTCCTTTAATTTTGGAAATTCAAGGGAAGAGAAGCCAGGAGTATCTATAAGATAGGTATTTCCTTCTATATTAAAAAACCTACTTTCAGTAGTAGTGTGCCGACCCCTTAAGGTCTTACTACTGACCTCATTAGTAGCTAGAACCTCTTCACCCACAAGGGAGTTAATGAGGGTTGATTTTCCTGTTCCACTTGGACCTGAAATAGTAATAGATTTATTATGAATGTATTCTTTCAGTTTATCTATACCTGTACCTTCTTTTGTTGAAATGGTAAAAATAGGGAAAGAGTTCCTACATATTTTTTCTATTCTTTTAGTCAGCTCACACACTTCATTTTCAGTAACTAGATCAATCTTTGAAATAATGAGTATTATAGGGATATCCTGATTATTAGCATTTAAGAGCATTTTCTGGAATACGTTAAAGTCAAAGTCCGGCGAAGAAATAGAAAAAAGTATTCCGATAAAGTCAATATTTGCAAGCAGAGGGCGATAAAGAAAATTTTTCCTGTCATAAACAGAAGTTATTACCCCTTCTGAAGGATCAAACTCCACAACATCTCCAACTATACAATTCATCTTGTCATTTTTAACTTTAAGAGAACCCCTTAATTTACATTCATGAATATCTTCTTCCTCAAAAATATTTCCTTCTTCCTCAATCACATAATAGAATCCCTTTATTTTTCTAATAACTTTTCCTTTAATAACAATACCTCCAAAATATCTAATAAATGCACATAATATAGTACTTTAAATCCATATATTTCAATTTATCATTTTAAGCCTAGTCATTTCCACTTTCGTCTGATTCAGGGGTTTCATTCCTTTGTCTGTTTCCTCCGTTTCTTTCCTGCAACTGACCTTCCTTTTCCTGTGTACTGTTTTGTTGCTGCTCATTGTTTCTTTCTTCGTTACGCTTATCTATCTTTTCAAGGGTGTTGTTAATAATATTTTCTATTTCCTTATCATCTATCTCCTGGTTAGTCTGATTTATAATTTCTTCGACAGATGGTCCCGTAGGCTTTCTTTCAGCTCCAGAATTTATTACAACAGAAATCTTCTGTCCCCTTTTCACCTTATCTCCAGGTGAAGGAGATGTGGAAATGATAGTATTTACTGGTAATGTAGGATCACTTGAACGGGTAGTATTTCCAAGTTCCAGTCCTATCTGTGTAAGAAGAACCTTTGCATCATTTAAATCAAGCCCGATAAGGTTAGGCATAACAGAAGGATCCACCACCTTTTGTGAGGATACAAGCAGAGAGATTTTTTGATTGATTTCCAGAGTAGTACCTGGTTTAGGATATACCCCCAGTATGGTGTTATATTTTTGGTTGGAAGGCTGGTAGTCAATCCTTTCTATTTGAATGTTTTCCCCCTGTAACATGGAACGGGCTTCCAAAAGTTCTAATCCAACGATGTTTGGCACTTCCTGACCTTTTCCGTTGTTGACCCATATTTGTATGGTTCTGTTTACCTTGACAGTTTTTCCGGGAAGAGGAAACTGAATATAAACAGTATCTAAAGGAACTTTTCCTGTTTTGGAATTAATGATCTTAACATTAAGTCCGGCCTCCTTCAAATATTTTACTGCATCTTTTTCGTTAAGGTTTACTACATCTGGAATGACAGTCAGCCTTTCATTGAAAAAATGCCTTGTAAAGACGTTTCTTCCTATTGTGGCAAGGACAACTAGGCACGTTAATGTAATCATTGTCTTTATAATATTTAACTTGAATTTTTTTGACATTTCACACCTCAAATATTTTGATATATTACAAGGATATAATACCACAAATGGTAAAAAAAGGCAATAATCCCAAAGATAAAATAAAGGAAGTCTAATGGGAATAATAAACTTTTTTATCTTCTGATCGCTAAGGTAAAATTATACATAAAACTGCAAAATATTTGACAAAAAGGGCAGGCTGTTCTTGAATTAACAGGAAAAAAATGTTATAATCATAAAAATATTATACATATTTATATGGAATGGAGTTGCAGGAAAATGAAAAAAGATTGGGAATTCGGTATTAAGAATCAGTTACTTACAAAGGAAGCTCTTGCAGCAAGAATAAGGGAGCTTGGAAAACAGATAACGGAAGATTTTAAAGATGACGATGCTCCTCTGGTTGTAGTGGGTCTTTTGAAGGGATCTATTATTTTTATGGCAGATCTTGTGAGAGAGATAAAGCTTCCACTTGAGATGGATTTTATGTCTGTTTCAAGTTATGGAAAGGGATTTGAAACCACAAGGGAAGTAAAGATTTTAAAGGATCTGGAAGGAAGTGTTCAAGGGAAGAATATCCTTGTTGTGGAGGATATTATAGATTCTGGACTGACATTAAAGAAAGTATTAAAACTTCTAGGAGGAAGAGGACCTAAAAAGGTTTCCCTGTGTACCCTGCTTAATAAGCAAGAAAGAAGGGAAGTGGAAGTGGATGTCCAATATATAGGTTTTGAGATACCAAATGAATTTGTATTGGGATATGGACTTGATTTTCTGGAGGAATACAGAAATATTCCTTATGTAGCCCTTGCGGCAGACGAGCTTTATAAATAGTCTCACCTAAAAGTAGAAAAATTATTTTAAGGAGAAGTTTTGAGTAAGAAAAAGGAAGGAAAGTATAAAAAAATAGACGACGGTAATAAAGCCAAGAAAAAATATGGCCAAAATTTTTTGGAGGATAAAGTTCTTTTGGAAGAGATAATGGAGCTGGCAAATATTACGAAAAAAACAGAAGTCTTTGAGATTGGTCCCGGAAGAGGGTTTCTCACAGGGAGACTCATAGAAAAATCAAAATTTTTGACAGCTTTTGAAATAGATGATGACCTTATTCCATATCTTGAACAAAAATTTGGGAAAAATGAGAATTTTAACCTTGTCCATAGAGATTTTATGGAAGTGGATCTTGAGGAATATGTAAAGGATAGAAGGGATATAAAAGTGGTGGCGAATATTCCATATTATATAACTTCTCCCATCATAAATAAACTTATCGGAGTAAGGGAGTGCATATCTGAAATATATCTTATGGTTCAGAAGGAGGTCGCTGAAAGGATAACTTCCAAAGTCAAAAGTAGTAATATGAGTCTTTTAACCCATGCAGTACAGTTTTACGGGAAAGCAGAATATCTATTTACAGTTCCTAAGGAGAAGTTTTCCCCAGTTCCCAAGGTAGACTCTGCCTTTATAAGGATTAGCCTTTTTAAGGACAGAAAATATGAAGGACAGATTTCAGAAGAGGAATATTTTAAATATTTGAAGGTAGCCTTTTCAAACAAAAGGAAAAGTACTGCAAACAATTTAAGTCAAATGGGACTTGATAAAAGGGATATAGGGAAAATTTTAATGGAAATGGGAAAAAGTGAGCTTGCACGTACTGAAGAATTTTCTGTCCAGGAATTTATCAATATGATAAGTCTTTTTAAGGAAATAAAAAGACAAAGATTGGGAGTAATGAGACAAAAAAAATTAAAAAAAAAATAGGATAACAAACGAAAAGGCGGGAATTACTTTGAAAAGTTGGGAATACATAATCCAAACGGAAAAAGAATATATAGATTTTATAAACAAGATAATAGAGGCTTATGATGGTCTTGGAAATGTGAGAACTCTTGATAATAAGGGGGGGCTTATAAAAATAATCACAAATTCCTATTTGGTTGAAGATATGGATAATGTTATAGAAAAACTAAAGGGGAAGAATATCCCTATGGAAGTTCTTGAAAAAAGGGAATGGCTAGGAATATTATAATATTAGGGATGATAATTTAGACAAAAAATCAAATAAAAAATTAGGAGACGAAAAATAATGAGTAAATATTTTGAGACAGTGAACTTTTGGCTGGAAAATTTATTGGATTCTACTGGGAATTACACAATAGAGAGTAATGAAAAAGGGAAACATGTGGATATAGTAATAAATGTTGTTCAGGAGGATATGGGGAAGATAATTGGTAAAAATGGGAGAATAATAACATCCTTAAGGGTGCTTATGTCTTCGATAGCGAAAAAAGAAAAAAAGGTTATAAAGATAGAAGTAAAGGAACTATAGTAAAAAATGAAAAAGATTTTTAAAATGAGGGCGTACTATTATGATACTGATCATATGGGGGTTGTTTATCATGCCAATTATCTTAAATGGATGGAAGTGGCAAGAACGGAATATTTTAGGGATATATTCCCCTATAAGCAGATAGAGGATATGGGATTTTTGATGCCTGTAAAGACCTTAAATATAGAATATATTAGTTCGGTAAAATATGATGAGGAAGTGGAAATAGAAGTAGAGATAGAGGAAATAAACAGTATTAAAATAAAATTTCTTTATAGAATTTATGGAAACGATAATATACTCAAGGCAACGGCCGAAACTGTAAATGTGTTTACAGATGGCAAAGGAAGTCTGAAAAGACTGACAAAGGAGCTACTTGGCATACTAAAGGGGTAAAGACTTAAAAATGAAGGGAGGAGGGGCTTTTCCGATATTTTAATTCTTTAAATTATCCATTCTGAAATTTATCTGTTTAAATTTTTAATTAACTCTGACAAATAATTTGAAGCTACAAGTTTAAAATAGGGATTTTCAGAACAAAGATATTTTAAAATATAGAATAGGAAAGACTCCGTATAGTTTATGAAAATAGCGATTGGAAATGATCATGCAGGTGTTGAGCTAAAAAATATCATAAAGGAACATTTGAGGAAACAGGGGTATGAAGTAATGAATGTGGGTACAGATACTCTGGATTCGGTTGATTATCCGGATATAGCAAAAGAGGTTGCAAAGGCGGTTCTAGAAGAAAAAGTCCAGTATGGAATAATTATTTGTGGAACAGGGATAGGAATTTCAATTTCAGCAAATAAAATAAAGGGAATAAGAGCAGCACTGGCACATAATGAGTTTACAGCAAGACTCTCAAGAATGCATAATAATGCAAATGTTATAGCACTGGGAGCAAGAGTAATTGGAGATGAGCTGGCAAAGGCATGTGTAGATGCCTTTATATCTACTGAATTTGAAGGGGGAAGACATGCAAGGAGAGTCTGTAAGATAGAGGAAGAATAAATTTCAATATTGTCAATAAAAAAACTAAAAATAGAAATATTGATAAAGTGAAGAAAAATAAGAAATGAAGTATTCTTTGATATATTGGTTTTGGAAATAAATTCGGTTTTGCAAATGATGAAATTTCTATAAAAATTAAGGAGGAGACAATGTCTACGATATTTAAGAAAATAATTGATAAGGAAATACCTGCAAAGATAGTTTATGAAGATGATGAATTTCTGGCATTTCATGATATAAATCCTGCTGCTAAGATACATGTGTTGGTAATACCTAAGAAGGAAATAAAGAATCTTGAAGATGCAAAGGAAGAGGATGCCCTTCTTCTAGGGAAACTTCAGCTTACAATAGCAAAAATAGCAAGGGATTTGGGAATAGCTGAAAGCGGATATAGGGTAATAACAAATACGAACCCTGATAGTGGACAGGAGGTATATCATATTCATTATCATATATTGGGAGGAGAAAAAATAGGAGTATTAAAATCATAGTAGATTTTTAAAAGTAGCGAATCTATGGTATCGGCTTATTGTAGACAAGCTACTTTTGATATATTTCCATTTTTTAAAATAATTTATGAAACCAGGAGTTTAAGAAAATAATGAAAGATGTAATAGTAAGTTCAGATAACAAATTGTATAAAATGCTCAAGAAATTAGATAAGAAGAAACATAGGGATGAAAATAATATTTTTAAGGCAGAAGGGGAAAAATTCTTAAATGAGGATATAAATTTTAACAAAATAATTGTGAAGGAATCTAAATATAATTATTTTAATAGGAAGTACAATATAGAAAAATATGATAACCTGACAGTGTTAAAAGACAGTCTTTTTGACGGACTTTCTTCTCAGGAAAATAGTCAGGGGATAATACTTCTTTATTCAAAAAATCTTAATTCCATTAATGATATTAAAGGAGATGTTGTAATTTTAGACGATATTCAAGATCCAGGGAATGCTGGAACGATTATTAGAACAATGATTGCAACTAATTTTAAAAATTTAATTCTTACAAAAGGCTCTGTTGATGTTTATAATCCCAAAACGGTTCGTGCAACTATGAGTGGGATTTTTAAATTAAATGTGATTTATGAAATGCCGGAAAATATTGTAAAATTTTTGAAAGAAAAAAATTATTTAACAATAGCAACAGCCTTATCAGAGGATTCAATTTCATATGATAAAATTGACTTAAAAGAAAAAAATGCCTATATTTTTGGTCATGAAGGGGGAGGAGTTTCCGAATATATGATAGAAAATGCTGATATAAAAGCAATTATTCCAATTTATGGTGACATTGAGTCGCTAAATGTGAGTGTGGCAGTCGGGGTATTTCTGTACAAGATGAGGGAAAAAAGGGAAGAAATTGGTATAAAATATCCATCTGAATAGTTGTATTTAAGATTTATAATTAAAATTATAAAATTTTATTGAAAGGGAATAAAATGATAACAGGTGAATTAAGAAATAAAGTAGATAAAATATGGGAGATTTTCTGGACAGGAGGAATAACAAATCCTTTGTCTGTCATTGAATAGTTTACATATTTAATATTTATCAAATCATTAGATGATAAGCAAACTAAGGAAGAAAAAACAGCAAGTGTATTAGGGTTGGAACCTAAAAAAATTTTTAATGAAAACGAACAGATTTTAAGATGGAGTAACTTTAAAGAATTAGAAGCTCAGGAGATGTATGATATTGTTGTAAATAAAGTATTTCCATTTATAAAAAATATGAATGAAAATAATGCATCTTCATTTTCTAAATATATGAAAGATGCAATTTTTCAGATTCCTACTCCACAAATGCTGGAAAAAATAGTAACAGGAATAGATGGACTTGAGTTTGAAAGAGATGTAAAAGGAGATTTGTATGAATATTTGCTTTCAAAACTGGCAACTTCAGGAACAAATGGACAATTCAGGACACCAAGACATATTATAGATATGATGGTAAGACTGATAAAACCTGTCCCACAGGATATAATAATTGATCCGGCGTGTGGAACATCAGGATTTTTAGTTGGAGCAGAAGAATATTTAAAGGAAAATCATGATGAAATCTTTATTTCAGAAGAATTAAAAAATCATTTTCAAAATAAAATGTTTTATGGGAATGATATGGATACTACAATGCTTAGAATAGGTACAATGAATATGATGCTTCATGATGTGGAAAATCCTAATATTGACTACAAGGACTCCCTTTCAAAATCTAACACTGATAAGGAAAAATATACTGTAGTATTAGCAAATCCACCTTTTACAGGCTCGCTTGACTCTGAAGGAGTTGCAGATGATTTATTAAAAGTTACGAAAACTAAAAAAACAGAGCTATTATTTTTGGCATTGATGTTAAGAATTTTAAAAATTGGTGGAAGATGTGCAGTAATTGTACCAGATGGAGTATTATTTGGAGCAAGTAAGGCTCATAAGCAAATAAGAGAGGAGTTAATAGAGAAACATAATCTTCATGGCGTTATTTCTATGCCAAGTGGAGTATTTAAACCATATGCAGGAGTGAGTACAGCCATACTTTTATTTACAAAAACTGGAATAGGCGGAACTGAAAATGTATGGTTTTATGATATGCAAGCTGATGGATTTTCATTAGATGATAAAAGAAATCCAATAGAGGAAAATGATATTGAAGATATAGTAAAAAGATATGAAAATCTTGAAGAAGAAAAAGATAGAAAGAGAACAGAAAAATCATTTTTTGTTTCAAAAAAAGAAATTGTTGAAAATGACTATGATCTTTCAATAAATAAATATAAGGAAATTGTCTATGAAGAGGTTGTTTATGAAAAGCCAGAAGTCATTATAGCTAAAATAAAGGAACTAGAAAAGGAAATAGCTTTAAATTTGGAAGAGTTGGAAAAAATGATGGAAATATAAGTGATAACTGGAAGGAAAAGATATGGAATATGTGAAATTGGGAGAAATAGGTAAAATTGTAACGGGAAATACTCCTTCTAAAAAGGAAAAAAAATATTATAGTGAAAATTATATAGATTTTGTAAAACCAACAAACTTTAAAAATAATGAAATTACTTATATTAATAAGGGAGAAGAGTTCTTATCATTAGAAGGAATGCAAAAAGGTAGGGTAGCAGGGTCTAACAGTGTTTTAATAACTTGTATAGGAAATATAGGAAACATAGGACTACTTAATAAAAAAGTCTGTTTTAATCAGCAAATTAATAGTATAGAAATAGATAACGGAAAAGTATTTAAAGAGTATGTTGCTTATGCTTTACAATCTATTGTTCCTGTACTAAGACACAATGCTAATAAGGCTGTTGTTCCGATTTTGAATAAATCTCAGTTAGAAAAAATTAAAATTCCTATTTGTAATTTGGAAAAGCAAAAAAGAATTATAGATAAACTAAATATAGTAAGAAGAATAATAAAAAAACAAAAAAACCAATTGAAATTACTGGAAGATTTAAGTAAATCCCTATTTTATGAGATGTTTGGAGATCCAATTAGGAATGAGAAAGGGTGGAAAAAATTAAAATGGAATGAAGTTTTAGAAATAATTAATGGAAAAAATCAGAAAAAAATAGAAGAAGAAAATGGGAAATTTGCTATTTTGGGAAGTGGTGGAGAAATAGGAAGAGCAAATTCTTGGAGAGTAAGAGAAAAGTCAGTGATGATAGGGAGAAAAGGAAGTATAAATAAACCTTCATTAATAAAAGAAAAAGTATGGAATGTAGATACAGTATTTGGATTAGAACCTAATTGTAAAAAATTAAACGAAAACTACTTATTTTATTTTTGTAACTTATTTAATTTTAATAAATTAAATAAAGCAGTGACTATACCAAGTTTAACTAAAAAAGATTTACTTGAAATAAAAATGCCACTCCCCCCACTAGAACTTCAGAACAAATTTGCGGAAAAGGTTGAAAAAATAGATAAATTAAAATTTACAGAGATATCTTCAAATAAAAGTTGCATTATGTTGAGAAAAAGGATAAAATAATTGTATATTGAATATAATAAAATCTAAATATGATAAATAGGAGTTGAAAATGTCAAATTTTGAATATTTGAAAAAATATAAGGAGTATGATGTATTTACAAATGCATGTATAGAGGCAGAAAATTTAATGGATGTTTCTTATTCAGCAGTAGCAACATATTCAAGGAGAGCATTAGAATTGGCGGTAAAATGGGTTTTTGCAAATGATGGTGATTTAAAAAGACCTTTTCAGAAAAATCTTGCCAGTTTAATAAGTGAAAGAAGTTTCAGAGGGATAATACCTTATAATATGCCTAAACTACTTCATTATATTCAAAAATTGGGAAATATAGCAGTTCATTCTGAAAAAAATATAAAAAGAGAAGAAGCTGTTTTATGCTTAAGAAATTTATTCAGCTTTATAAGTTGGATAGATTATTCATATTCAAAGAATTATTCTAATGTAGAATTTGACGAAAATATACTGGGAGAAGTGGGTTCAAAAAATAAAATTCAAAATGAAAACCGAAAATTAAAAGAAGAGCTAAATAAGAAAAATAAAGAAATAGAAGAACTTGTAGTAAATAAAAATAACAATAATACTTTTTCAGAAGTACGTAAATTAAATCAAAAAAATAGAGAATTTAAAAGAGATGAAATTTCTGAAAAAGAAACAAGAAAACTTTATATTGATTTAATGATTAAAGATGAAGGTTGGATAATCGGTGAAAACTGTATAGAAGAAGTTAAACTTGGGGAGACACCAGATGAATTAGGTAAGAATATAGCAGATTATGTACTTTATGATGATAATGGGAAGCCGCTTGCTGTAATAGAAGCAAAGAAGACATCTGAAGATCCTGTAATAGGAAAACAACAGGCGAAACTCTATGCAAATTTGTTGGAAAAGAAATATGGCATAAGACCGTTAATATTTTTTACAAATGGGTTAGATTATTATTTCTGGGACGATTTAAACTATCCAGAAAGAAAGGTTTCAGGAATTTATAGTAAAAAAGATTTAGAAAAATTGATTTTCAGAAGAAATAATAAGAAAGAATTGTCAAATACATTGATAAGAGATGATATAACAAATAGATCTTATCAGAAGGAAGCTATAACAGCAGTATTGGATAGTTTTAAACAGGGAAATAGAAAAGCTCTTCTCGTTATGGCAACAGGAAGTGGGAAAACAAGAACCGCAGCTTCTATAGTTGATATATTAACTAAATGCAATTGGGTAAAAAATATATTATTTTTAGCAGATAGAATAGCTTTAGTAAAACAGGCTAAGGAAAGTTTTAAGGAATATCTTCCTAATCTATCATTATGTAATTTGTCAGATAATAGAGATGATATTACAAGTAGAATGATTTTTTCAACTTATCCTACTATGATGAATGCAATAGATACTAAAAGAGATAAAAATGGAAAAAGAGTTTTTACTAGTGGATATTTTGATTTGATAATACTAGATGAAAGTCATAGAAGCATATACAAGAAATATCAGGCGATTTTTGACTATTTTGATTCTGCCTTACTGGGATTGACAGCTACACCTAAGGATGAAATTGACAAGAATACATATAGGATATTTGAATTGGAGGATAATAACCCTACATTTGCCTACGATTTGGACAGGGCTATTAATGATGGTTATCTCGTTCCTTTTGACAAGCCTTTGGAACTGGATTTGAAATTGGTACAGAAAGGTCTGAGATATAGTGAGCTTACTGAGGAAGAAAAGGAAGAATTTGAAAATACTTTTGATGAAGATGTAGAAGAAATAAATAGCAGGGAGTTTAACAGAAGTATATTTAATAATGAAACAGTTGATATGGTTATAGATACATTAATGGAAAGAGGGCTGAAAGTAGAAGGTGGAGATAAACTTGGGAAGACTATAATATTTGCAGTAAATCAGAAACATGCAGAATTTATAGTTGAAAGATTTAATGCCCGTTATCCAAAATACAGAGGAGGATTTGCTTCTGCTATTTATCATAATGTGAAGTTCGCAGATACTTTAATAGATGACTTTAAGACGAAAGATAAATACCCTCAAATTGCAGTGTCAGTAGATATGCTAGATACAGGTATTGATGTTCCAGAGATATTAAATCTTGTATTTTTTAAAAGTGTAAAGTCAAAAGCAAAATTTTGGCAGATGATAGGTAGAGGAACAAGAACTTGCAAAGATCTTTTTGGTCCTGGTTTTAATAAAGAGAAGTTTTTGATTTTTGACTGTTACAGAAACTTTGAATTTTTTGAGGTAAATGTAGATGGAAGTGAGAGCAAGATTGAAAAATCACTTTCTGAAAAAATATTTTTATTAAAAGTCAATATAATAAAGTCTTTAGAGCATTTGGATTATCAGGATGAAGAATACAAAGAATACAGAGAAAAATTAGTAAAAGATGTACTGGAATCTATTAGAGATATAAATCTTGAGAGATTCGATGTAAGAAGCAAAAAGGCTACAATAGAAAAATATAGTCAGGAAGAAATTTTTGAGAATATTAATACAGTCAAACAGAATGAATTGAAAAGAGATATAGCACCATTAATTGTTTATGAAGAAAATGATGAAATGGCAAAGAGATTTGACAATACCATCTATTCCATTCAGTCAGATTTTATAGAAAATAAAAAATATACAAGGAATCAGAGTGCTGTAATTGAGACAGGAGAAGAACTTTCGAAAATGGGGAATTTACCACAGATTAAGGAAGTGAGTGATACGATAAAGAATGTACGAAATAATAAATTCTGGGAGAAAGCGGGAGTATTTGATTTTGAAGAAATAAGAGTAAAATTGAGATCACTAATAAAGCTGATTGACAAAGGAGTAATAGGAAAATATTACTACACAAATTTTGATGATGAAATAAATGTGGAAATAAGAGAAACATCAAAGGATTTTGTAGTAGTAAATAATTTAGAAAATTATAAAAAAAGAGTAAATCAATATCTGGAAGAATTCAAGGACAAAGATGTAATTAAAAAGATGAGAAGTAATGAACTTTTAACAATGACAGATATTAAATATTTGGAAAAAATGCTTTTTGAAGATCTTGGAACAAAAAAAGATTATGAAAGTAATTACGGAACGCTTCCTTTTTTAAAGATGATTTCACAGATTGTAGGTATGGATAGGGAAGTTGTTGAAAAAGAATTTTCAAAGTTTTTAAACAATCAGGAACTGAATTCTAATCAGATTGATTTTGTAAAAAAAATTATAGACTATATTGTTCAGAATGGAAGCATGGAAAAAGGAAAAATGAAAGATTTCCCCGTTGTACAGAAAGCTGGAGATGTAATAGAGCTGTTTAAGAATAAAACAGATATCCTTATGGATATTGTAGGAGTGATAGATAGAGTAAATAACAGACTGGAAGTTTTAAGCTAAAGCTATTTACGAATAATTAAAAAAATAATAAGGAGAAAAAATAATGTTTAAAATAGGTTCACATGTTGGAATGAGTGGGAAAAAAATGCTTTTGGGATCAGTTGAGGAAGCGTTGTCTTACGGTGCAAATACATTTATGATTTATACAGGAGCACCACAAAATACAAAAAGAAAGCCGATTGAAGAGCTGAATATAGAGGCAGGATTAAAATTGATGAAGGAAAGTAATATTGATATAAATGATATAGTTGTACATGCTCCATATATTATAAATCTTGGAAATGCCGTAAAGCCTGAGACTTTTGAAATAGCAGTACAGTTTTTACGTACAGAAATTGAAAGGACTGATGCCATAGGAGCACCTAGAATAGTGCTTCATCCGGGAGCCCATGTGGGAGAAGGGGCAGAAGTCGGAATTAAAAAGATAATCGAAGGATTAAATGAAGTATTGACTAAAGAGCAGAAAACGACAGTTGCTCTTGAAACAATGGCTGGAAAAGGTACAGAATGTGGAAGAAGCTTTGAAGAAATAGCCCAGATAATAGAAGGTGTAAAGTTAAAGGAAAAATTATCAGTTTGTCTTGATACGTGTCACATTCATGATGCAGGATATGACATTGTAAATAATTTTGAAGGAGTTATGGAACAGTTTGATAAGATTGTAGGAATTGATAAAATTTCAGTAATTCATTTAAATGACAGTAAAAATCCTAGAGGTGCCGGAAAAGACAGGCATGAAAATCTAGGATTTGGAAATATAGGATTTGAGGCTTTAAGCAGAATTGCACGGTTTGAGAAATTCAGCCATCTTCCAAAGATACTGGAAACTCCCTATGTAGCCCTAACTCCTGAAAAGGGGGCAAAAACTGTACCACCATATAAATTTGAGATTGAGATGCTGAAAAATGAAAAATTTGACACTGAAGTACTGGACAGGATAAGGAAACAGTGAAAAATTTAATAATATGGGATTTTAATGTGGCTAAAAATAAAATTGTAATTTGAAAATTTCAGATTTTAAAATAGAAAACTAAAAGAACGGAAAAAGAAGTATGAAAGTGGATGAAATAGTAGAGTATATACTGAAAAGGATAGAGAAGGAAGATTACAAAAAAGGAGAGAAAATCGAGTCTGAAAATCAGTTATGTCAGAGATTTTCAGTAAGTAGAATGACAGTAAGAAAAGCTATAGAAAATTTAGTACAGAGAAATTATTTGTATAGGGAACATGGGAAAGGCACTTTTGTTAAGGACAATGCAAATAAGATATCTGTATTTCTTAATGAAATTATAGGTTTTAATGAAAGAGCAAAAAAATATAATTTAAAGGCTGAAACTAAAATTTTAAATAGTAAAATTATAAAAGCTGATAAAAATTTGTCTGAAAGATTAAAAATCACAAAAAACTCCATGGTACACTGTATCGAAAAATTAAGACTCATAAATTCAGAACCTGTTGTCTATGAAATAAGTTATATTTCCAAAGAATATCTTTCTTCTAATGAAATTAATTA
>JBGXYD010000075.1:0-25852 GCA_041815005.1 Leptotrichia sp.
AATTCAAAATAATTAAACACATTAAAATAATTTTTATTTTTATATTTTGTTTTACACTATCATTTCTATAAAAAACAAAGAAGGAAATCAAAAATAATAAAACAATACACATAATATTTGCAAAGTCTTGAATCGGTAACTCAAAGTATATTCTCGGATAAAAAAATCCTACTGGTTGTGACCATGTTTCATAATCTCTTATAAATACATTTAAACTCATAATTAAGGAAATTGTAGCTCCTATTAATAAAGATTTGTTAAAATTCCAAAACTTCTTTTCATCATTTAAAAAAGCAGTTAGAGGTAAAAATAACAAAAATTTTAAATGCTCATTAACTTCAAGTCGTGTTTCTAATCCTCCATCAAAGAATGCGATAGCGTATGGAACTACAACAAACATAATAACTCCATAAAAAATATCTTTATCCATTTCTTGTTTTAATGATTTTCTATTTTTTTTAAATAATATGAAAATTATAAATAGTAAAAGTAATATATATATAAGTACATTATTCATAAATTTTCTCGATAAAAACAAGGACAACCCAAATAATAAAAAGAAGTAATATCCTATATCATTTATTTTTTTCATAACTTTCTCCTATTTTTTATTTTAGTTATTTATAAAAGTTGAAGAAGACCAAAAAAGCTAGATTTTTCCAACGTATATAATGATTTCTCTTCAATTTTAAAATATCATTTTTGCCATATCAATACATCCCAATATCCCTGAAATAATAAGTATTGAAATAATTTTTACAATTTATGCAATATAAAAATTTAAAAATTTTTTTATAGCATTCCTATATTAATTATAACACTTTTTCTTATTACTCAAAGCCTCCTCAACACTTCCCCGTATACCCTGTCCACCGTTATAAGAGGGATTCCTTTATAATAGTCCTTTTTGTACTGATGCTGCTTTTCAGGTATGTTTTCCATATTATTTTCATAAAATTCATTGTCTTCTATGACTATGCTTCTATCAGACCACGGGAAAAATCCAAGACTTCTTTTTCCAGGACCAAACACCCCTATTATAAAAGGCTTGTCAAATCCGCTTCCTATATGTATCGGGGAACTGTCGTTACTTACCACTACATCAGCCTTGGAAAGAAGGGCTGAAAACTCCAGAAGGTTTACTCCACCCCTCAGATCTATTATATTGTCCCTTGCTTCAAGTTTTAATGGAAGTTTTTTTTCTGTTTCTCCCCCTGTTATGACAATAAGGTTTTCCCTGTTTTCCGATAACCTCGAAACAAGCTCCCCATATTTTTCCAAGGGCCATATTTTTTCAGGTCTTTGGCTTCCAGGGGCTACTACAATCAGTTTTTTATAAACTTTTTTTTCCAATATTCCTTCTATTTTCTCAAAATTCTCCCGATGGGGATATAGCCTTACAGGTATTTTATCACCTCTGTAATCTACAAGATTTAGCAGTCTTTCTACCTCATGCCTTTTCATGTCATAATGCTTCTTTTCTGTAAGCAGGAAGGAGCCTGAAGCTACATCAAAGCCTGTTATCCTTTTAATTCCCGCCAGCTTTGCAAGAGCTATGGATTTTATGAACCTGTGGGGGATTATTGCCCAGTCGTATCCTTTTTCTCTTATAAGGGAAAGTACCCTTAAAAATCCCTTTATCCCCTTGTCTTTCCCCTTTTTGTCATAAATCAGTACTTCATTAAGGCAGGGATTATTTTCTATTATTATTTTGTTTACAGGCAATGTAAGATAATCTATCTGTCCCTCCGGATGCATATCCTTTACCCTTTGAATAAGGGGGGTGGATAAGACTATATCCCCTATAAATGCCGTGTGTATTATTAATATTTTCATTTTCTGTTCCTTCTTTTATTTTTATTTTTTACAGTTATCATCGTCCTTGTAAAATATTATAATTTTCCTTGTAATATCTCCCTTTTTTGAACAATTTATCATATTTTATGTCTATACTTTAAATTTAGTGCTATAGCTATAATTCTCCGCTTCCTGTCAGATTCCCTTCCTGGTTTTTATTTTCATACATTTCCCTTATGTCCATATACTCCCTGTTGAGGTAAATTACCCCAATAGTTACAAGGATGAATATGATGGAAGCCCCTTCAATAAGAGGATTTAAAAAATATGTGAAAATTTTGGAGGAAATTCCACCACCGGCTATAGCCATAAAATTTATCACTACAGAAATCAGTAGTGATGAAAAATATATAATTAGTATTGGAAATATCATCCGCCATCTATTTTTTTTACACAAATGAAAATTATATTTTACAGCGTCAATAAATCTTATATCCCTTGACATATACATAGGAAAAAAGTACACAAAGCTGAAAATAAGGTTAAACGCCAGTATAAATAGAAACATTGAAATTAAGGAATTTCCCCCTGTCATCAGCATTATTAAAAAAAGAAATACTAGTCCAAAAAGAATAATAGTAGATATTATTGACCTGAATATTCCTTTTAAAAGGGAAATTTCTTTACCTTCTTCTATTATCCCGATAACTGTCCTCAATATGAGGTCATACATTATATTAAGTATAATGTATATTGCAAATATAAGTAACAATATAATTATAGATTCCCTGCTGACCATAATTTTTGATATAGCTTTTTCCAGCTCTTCCTGAGGCATATTCCTGTTAAATAGTTCCGCATACTGACCCCTGAAGAAAATTATAAACGTATTTAAGATTCCAGAAAGAAGAAATATCGGCAGCACCCATTTTTTCTCCTTCTTAAACATACAAAAAAAGACCTTTAATGATTGTGTTAAATAAGTTCCTATATCCAAATATCTGCTCCTTAGTAGAGCCTTCACTTCTTCCATTTTAACTTCCTTCCCTATTTCATTATATTCTATTATTACAAACTGTATGGGATTATCCGTGTCACAGGCTAATTACAGTTATCTCCACAAAAAACTTTCCTCTATATTAATATATTTTATCATTTTAAGACACTTTTGTAAATTTTTACTGGTGATTTCTTTGACATATTTAAATTATTAATGTATTATATATGTACTTGAGTGATTCAGGTAAACATAATTTCATAAAGGAGGAAGCAATGGATAAATACACAAATGAAGGATCGGAAAATGTCCTTGAATGTATTTCCTTAAGTAAAAATTACGGTTATCAAATTGCCCTTAACAATATAAACCTTTTCATAAAAAAAGGTCGGATTGTAGGACTTTTAGGACCCAACGGAAGCGGTAAGACTACCTTGATAAAGCTTGCCAACGACCTTCTAAAGCCCAGCTCCGGGGAAATACATATAAATGGACTGAAACCAGGTGTCGAGTCAAAAAAGGTGATTTCCTATCTGCCTGACACAAATTATTTGGATAAGGGGCAAAATATAAATTCGATATTAAGGCTGTTTAAGGATTTTTATCCTGATTTTGATGAAGAAAAAGCTCTTAAGATGCTTTCTGATTTAAAAATTGACCCCAAAAAAAGATTTAAACACTTGTCTAAAGGAAACAAAGAAAAAGTACAGCTTATCCTCGTTATGAGCAGAAATGCGGATCTTTATCTTCTGGATGAGCCAATAGCAGGGGTAGACCCTGTTGCAAGGGAATACATCCTGGATACTATTATAATGAACTACAACAGAAAGGGAACTATAATTATTTCCACCCATCTTATAAATGATGTTGAAAGGGTTCTGGATGAAGTGGTCTTTATAAATTCAGGAAATATCCTTGTACACGAATCTGTTGAAAAAATAAGGTCAGAGCATAATAAGAGCATTGACGAATACTTTAGGGAGGTTTTTAAATGATAATTAAACTTTTTAAATACGATTTTATGAACATAGGTAAGAAACTGATACCCTTTTATATTGCCGCATTTGTCTTAAGTATAATAAACAGAATATTTATTACTACAGCGAATATAAGCAATATTGCAAATATACAGACGGGAAATTTTTCTGATTATCAGCTATTTGTATGGCAAATACAGTTTTTCTTTTATTTTATATTTATTATAATTCTGCTTGGAATTTCAATTATGACACTGTATGTAACTATAACCCGATACCATAACTCTATTTACGGCAGTGAAGGTTATCTTACAAATACGCTGCCTATAACTTCGGGGCAAATCATATTTGCAAAACTGGTTATTTTTTTAATATGGGGATTCATAAGTGTTGCAGTAACTATAATTTCCTTAATAGCTCTACTTCCACTTGAAATAATAATAAATCTTGCCAGGCTGGATAAAAACTTCTACTCTACACTAATGGAAATCTCCAATTTTTTTAGAGATCCTAAAGTTATATTTCATGTTATTATTTATATGACAACCCTATTTTTTTCACAATGTTTTTCAATACTTCTGGTGTTTTTTAGTATAGCCGTTGCCAATTTATTCAAAGGCTATAAACTTATAATAGGAGTGATTGCTTATATAGTTTCCAGTACTTTAGTATCAACTATTTCTACTGGTATTTTAATGTCTATCTCTTTTGGAATGGGAAGTCGTGCTGACTACGAGAACATCTCTCCTTTCCTTGTAGGTGGAACATTAAATATTACTTCACTTTTTCTAAATATTTTTCTGACTGTATTTTTCTTTTTTGTAGTAAGGTATTTTCACAAAAATCACCTTAATCTGGAATAATATCACTGGAAGGAATTTATAGCTGATTATTTCCTTATGAAGGGATGAGATAGGACGAAAAAACATTAAAATATAAATTAAAGGGCTTATGGGAAAAACAATGGAACTTCGGTTTTTCTCTATAGTCCTTTTTTATTATAAAAATAAAAGAGGATTGCTCCCCTTTTTTTATTTATCTGATATATTTACATATCTAAACGATTTATACCTTTTCTTTTCCCATGAATAAAAAAAAGCCTATTTAAAAAATAAACTTTAAATACCTTTTTATAAAGTGGCTGGGCCGAATGGATTCGAACCATTGCATGCTGGAGTCAAAGTCCAGTGCCTTACCGCTTGGCGACGGCCCAATAACAATTTAAAATCTCAATTCTTTTCAAGACAAGAGTTATTATATCGGATTTTTATTTTTTTGTCAATAGTTTTTCTTAGAAAGATAATTTTTTTGATTTGGGCCTTCTTCTATTGTCTTAAACTTCTTTTTCAAGCCCTTTCATACTTTTCCCCTCAGGAAGAACTTCTCTTAGCAGTCCGTCAGTATTTTCATTCATTCCACGTTCATATAATGAATACGGATATACACAATATACTTTAAGTATTGTACTTTATTATACAATACAACTTCAAAAATTTTTTTTACGTTGATTTAATTTTTTTTTTGTGTTATAATTTTTTCATATACTCTAGCTAGTAACATAAAGTAATTGCATAGAAACAAAATTTTAAAAATTAAGGAGAAAAAATGAAAACATTACTAATTAATTCTCATCCTGATTTTAATGGTAAGGAACGATTTTCAAATAAATTACAGAAACTCTTTTTTGAAAAATTTAATGAAAAATTTGATAAAAATGAACTTACTATAATCAATCTATATGATATGGATGTTCCAAAGATAGAAATGAATGGATTATTGGGAATATGGGAAAAACAAATGAATGGCGAAGAGCTTTTAGAAAACGAGAAAATGATAATCGAGAAATCACAAAAAATATTATCACAATTTAAAGAACATCATCGTATAGTAATAACTACACCGCTACATAACTTTAATATAACTTCAAAATTGAAAGATTATATAGATAATATTTTACTTCCAAATGAAACTTTCAAATATACAGAAACCGGTTCAGTAGGTCTCATGACAGATAATTATAAAATATTACTACTCCAGGCAAGTGGAAGTATATTTACAAATAATGATAGATACACACCAATGGAATTTACACATTATTATTTAAAATCTTTATTTGAAGAATTTATGGGATTTGATAAATTTTATATAGTAAGGGCGGAAGGTACGCCTTTATTGCCTGCTGATGAAATATTAAATTCAGCAAAAAATGACTTAGATACTGTATTTAATGATTTTTATTCTACAGAAAACAAATAATACATAAGGCAATTATTATATTTTAGAAGATAAAGTACTTATAGATCCAAAGGTAAAACTTCTTAAACTAACTATCAACTAAATTTTTCAAGAGAAATTAAGATTATCTAATTTTTTGCAATTATCCTTTTCAAAAAAATTAAAAAAATTGCAATAAAAGATTAGAGAGTTTAATTTGAGCTAAAAAATATGGGCTGACCTCATAATTTTAATCATTTTGAGACAGCCCTATTTTTATAAATTTATGATTTGACATTGACAATATTTTTTGATTTTTCTCCATTTTACCAACGACATTAAAATTTCCTCTTAAAAGTTATATTTTACTCCAAGTCCTCCACTTATTTCGTTTTTTCCCTTTATAATTGGAGATTTGTGTACTTCCTTTGAAAATCTTTCTACTGAAAAAAATCCTATAGCTGAAAACTTTTCTGTAACTTTATACTCTGCTCCCACCTGTAATCCATAGGAATGAGAACTTTTAGGAAAATAGGTTTTTTGTAATTTTCCCCCTAGATCGTCTTCGTGTACTCCAAAGTAATAATCTGTATATTTTTTATCATATATATTATATTTTATTCCTGTTAAAACTGCCATTTTTTCAGTTACAGGGATAATATAGTTTACACCCACTCCCCCTTTTGCTCCTTTTTTTCCACTTTGTGCAAAAATATATCCTTCAACAGGACCTGTCTTATAACTTAATTTTCCACCATAAGCCATTTGGGTCTTACGCTTTTTATACGTTTTGTATCCCTCTTTCAAGTCTTCTCCCTTTACAAGATTTCCGTCCATAAAGTTTGTATATGCCTTTATAGATACATTTTCTCCCATGTCAAATTTCAATCCTGCTTCTGTATTGTCCATATAAAGGTTTTTGTAGGAAAGACTCAAGAAGGGGATAACACCTCCCCTGTTTTTTTCCTGATATATTCCGTTTGAATAAAATCCGCTCGCCCCTATTTCTGCTTTAGACTCCTTTTCTACTGTAAATGATACCGTTGAAATTAATAAGCCTAATATAAAAATTTTTTTCATAAAAATACCTCTTTTCTATAATTTTTTTATCCTTTTTTCATAAAAACTGTCTTTATTTTAAACTGCTGCTAAATCTCTATTTTATTCATTATATCCCTCACCTTCCTTTGTCTCTGTGTTATATCCCCATCCTTTAATACTAATTCCGAATATATTCTCCCATCTTTCATAAACACCACTTTATCCGCCTTTGCAGCTACTCCTGAATCATGGGTAACCACAAGTATTGACGTTCCTTCTTTATGTATATTTGTAAATATATCCATTACTTCCTCTGTTGCTTTAGAATTTAAAGCACCTGTCGGTTCATCCGCAAAAATAACTGCAGGTTTGTTGATTAAGGCCCTGCATATAGCTGACCTTTGGAGCTGACCTCCGGAAACATTTCTTATATCCCTTTCGGCAATTTCTGAAATTCCTGTCTTTTCCATCAGCATTTTACATCTTTCCTTTATATTTTCCCTTTTTTCCTTTTTTAGATATATTGCCGGAAACATAATATTTTCCTCCACTGAAAGGTTTTTTAAAAAATTTGTCCTTTGAAATATAAATCCCATATATTCCAGACGAAGCCTTTCAATCTCCTTTTCTGACAGTTTACATATGTTTTTACCATTGAAATCAATTTTTCCCGAAGTAGCATTATCCATACCGCTTATACAATAAAGAAAGGTTGATTTTCCACATCCTGACGGCCCCATAACTGCAACAAATTCCCCCTTTTCCATTTGAAAATCTATATCTGATAAAATTTTATTTCCATCTATTTCCTTACAAAATTTTTCTGTCTTTATCATTTTTTTTATGATTATCACGGAAAGCTCCATGATATCATATACTCCCTTCTATAATTTTTTCTTATTAATTTTTTATTCATTTACATAGTCTATAATATGAATTTTTTTAATTCCCCTGCATAAAATAAACACTGTCAATGTCAGACTGACTAGAAAAAATCCTGGAATTATGATGTATTCCGTCAATGAAGCAGGTGTAAAGGTTATTTTACTAATTCCAAGATTCCCCATAACAAATAGGAAACTTAGCACCTTATCTCCAAAGATATTTAAAAATAAAAATCCCATTATCATTCCTGTCGCTGCCATAATTACCATTGGATAATATTCCTGAAGGGTTATGTCTCTCCCAGAAATTCCCAATGTCTTTTTTGTTGCAAACTCCTTTGCCCTTCTTACAATCTGAAGCTTTATAAATAGTGCCGTAATAAGTACTGTCAGTAACACCCCTATTGCCAAGGTATAAAAAGATGCATACTTTATCCTTTCTGCCACTCCTCCTATCGTCTGACCTGTAAACTCCTCCATACTTTCAAGGCTATATCCTGCCCCTAGTTCCTTCCTCCATTGTTCTGTTTCCATTTTTATCCTATCCAATGATTTTTTACTGCCATTTCCGTTATTTATATAAAATATATACTTCTGGGTAGGAATATTTTTAAAATCATACAGCATTTTAGCAGTCTTTCCTCCACTTGTAATATCTTGATATATTCCGCTTACTAAAAAATCTTTTTCTCCCTCTTCAGAAATAATGGCTATTTTATCTCCGACTGTTTTTCCCATGTCTTCTGCTGTCAATAGAGATAGGGCTATTTCATTTTCGTTTTTAGCCTTTTCCCCCCTTAAAAATTTCAATTCTTCACCTGCATGTTTTCCTATATCTGTGTAAATTCCCATTTTTTTACCTTCACTTGTAACGCCTTGTAACCTTACCCTTCTTAAAATGCTGTATTGTATTTCCCCATTATTTCTATCATTATTTTGAAGTTCCTTTTTATTTTTGAGAAATTTTTCTACATTTTCCTTTCTTATTTCAATGTCCTCCCCTTGTTGAACCTCCAATAGATAATCAGATATAGGAACCCCCATATATGTTACAAATTCCCTATTTCCCAATGTACTTGCAGTACGAAAGGGTAGCATTACAAAAAACATTGTAATTATTGACAGCCAAAGTATGATTCCATAACCCTTCTTTATTTTCCTTATGGATACTGCAACATTTGCTGAAAGTGGAAAATAAAATATATTTTTATAAATACCTGAAAATAATTTTTTCCTATGTTCCATCTTTTTAGGACTACTTTTTAATTTCCTCTCCCTTAAAAATCCCTTTTCCCTTACAAGCAGGTCCACAACTGTAACTTTTCCTATCCTTTTCATTATTCCCTTTGAAAACATTATAAGAAACATATATATTCCAAGAAATATTAGAAATCCTCCCATGTACTGTAAAATATTTTTATCTATTTTTCCAAATGTACGGCTCATATTTCCCGTCAGCTGAGGCACCACCAGAAGAGCCACAAAAAATCCAGATATCCCCCCGGATGCTGCCAAAATTCTTATTTTTAACATATAAAGTTCCGATATTCCTTTTGAAGATATTCCTAAAGCCTTCATTGTCCCTATCTCCTTAAAATCATTTTCCAAATCAGACAAAATAATGTAACGTAAACATATTAGGGATATGGTCATCAGAAGGAATCCTGTTATAAGAAATACAATGGCTGTCATAATGTCTGTCATGGCACTTATAAGAAATATTGCTACATATGTTACAGCCTGACCATTCTTAGGAAGATTTAGCATACTTTGCTCATATGCCGTCTGATACGCCGATGCCATTGATGTTTTCTTAAAATAGGTTTCTATTATATATTCCTTTTCCACTTCCTTAGAGAACAATTCTGAAAAATCCTCGTCACTTATTAGAAATCTAGTGGAGGAAACCATTGTTGAATTCATTTGGGCATCATATATAAATTCAGATACTGTAAATTCTTTTTTTATTCCCCCTGTATTAATTATTATTACATCCCCTATATCTATGGAAAACTTATCAAGAAGAATAACGGGAACTCCGATTTTCCCTTTATTTATAGCCACCTTCTGTCTATTTTTATCCAAAAGTAGGTCATGGTTTTCATTCTGTTTTACTAGACTTATCCCTATTCTGCTTTCCTCAAGGGTAAACTCTCTTTCATGCCTTCCTTTATTTTTTTCTACCTTGTTTTTTATGATTGTAATTTCATTTCCTGATATATTTATTAGTGGAACTGTCTGCCAGTATACCGCATCAGGATAGGATTTATTAAACTTATCAATATTATCCTGATTTATTTTCCCCTTATGCATCTGAAGAAAATGGGGCGGTTTTGCCACATCATACATTCCAGAAATTGTGGAAAAAAGTTGAGAAACTGTCAGAAATACGGTTACACCAATTGTTACAGATAAAGTTATGAATAAAAATAATATTATATTATTCATGTAATTTTTCTCAAAATCCTTTTTTAATAGCCTAATATACATTTTTCACCTTTTCCTTCCTTAGT
This sequence comes from Leptotrichia sp., assembly GCA_041815005.1. Taxonomy (GTDB): domain Bacteria; phylum Fusobacteriota; class Fusobacteriia; order Fusobacteriales; family Leptotrichiaceae; genus Leptotrichia_A. The sequence goes on from JBGXYD010000075.1 coordinate 10,424, forward strand.
TCCAGCTCTTTTATCGCTTTATTTTTACCTATTATTATAAACATTAAAATCATTCCAATTCCTGAAAATATTAACATAAGACCTATTCCTCCCCTTTTTCCATATCCTATAAAACCTCCTATACTGTCTGCAAGTATCCCCTCTGACATAAGAGGTTCAAATACCATGTCCACCAGTATTCCAGATATTGCAAAGGCTATTACCATCCCTATCTGGGTTATAAATCCTATTACTCCCCATACTCTTCCCTGTATCTCGTCAGAGATAGTTAACCTCACAAGTACATCTGCACATGTATTTATAAAGGGAAGTGTTGTAAAAAAAAGAAATATAAATATTCCTGTAATAGTAAGATCAAAGTATATTCCTAGAAGGGACATAAATATTCCCGAAACAATACCTGTTACTGATAATACCCTTACATATTTCCCTTTTAATCCTCTTACTCCTATCCACAAACTTCCAAAAAGCATTCCAACTGCACATACAGATTCCATGAGTCCTGCTGTCTTTACAGTGCTTACAGAAAGGATAAGAGGTCTTAAAAGTACCTGAACTATCCCTATTAAAAAACATACGAAAAACATGGTAACAACCATAAAAAATATCCCTCTATTTTCAGTTATCTCAGAAAGACCTTCCTTCATCTGGGAAATAAAGGAACTTTTTTTTATTTTTTTTCCCTTGTTCACATGTTTTCTTACTGAAAAAATTATAAAAGAAGTAATTATAAAAGTCGTTATATCCAATATGAGTATCACCCTCATTCCCCAAAAGAAGAGGATTACCCCTCCAAGTGCAGGTGAAATAAGGTATTTGGCATTTCCTGCCATCTGAATCATTCCACTTGCCCTGTCATACTCTTCTTCAGAAAGTACATCGGTAACAGTTGCCTTATAGGAAGGCTCCAAAACACCTGTAAACAGTGAACTAAAAACCATACCTGTAAAAATTGGAATAAGACTTTTGTTTCCAATGTTTATATTCCATAATATATATAATAAACCAAGCCCTGAAAATAGATCTCCTATTATCATCATCATCCGTCTGTCATACCTGTCAGCAAGGGCTCCTCCCACAGGACTTAATATTATCCCAGGCATATAGGATAAAAGTGTAATCAGGGATACATAAGTTACACTTTTTGTTCTCTCATATATATACACAGAAAGGGCAAAGGCTGTCATACCGCTCCCTATATTCGAAATAAGCTCCCCTGTCCATAGTTTTAAAAATTGTTTCATTATTTCCTCTTTTCCTTTAGATTTTTTATAAATTAAATTACAATATTAAATGCGAAAAAAATTCTAACAGTTAGTTTCGTGTAAAAATTTTTCAAATGGTGTTGCATAGTCTAAATATTTTCTAGGTTTTAAATTTATCAGCATTAAGGTACTTACCAGTTCCTCTGTTTTTATTCTAACTTATTTATATTTTTTCTTGTTTTCTCATCTTTAATTTTCATAGACTGACTGTCGGTCTATGAAAATTGAAAAAAATATATAAATATCTTATAACTGTAGAGATCTTTCATATAACTTCCTTTTACCTTCAAAAAATCTGTTTTTGAAACTTCTTCTTAAATTTTATTTTCTACTGTATTTGTTTGTTTTTTTCTTTTGCATTTTATAAATTTTATACTATATCTTTTCTATACACCTTAAAAATTCTCCTTCTCTAGTATCCAGCATTTTTTCTAGAAGAGAGATCATTCCTTTTATAAGTTTCTTTTCCTCGAGATCATCCAAATCAAAGATTCCTTTATCTGTTAATGTTATCGCTGATGCAAGGAAAATCTGCATATACTGTTTTGGATACAGGCAGGAAAATACTTTATCCCTTATCCCCTCTTCAATCACACTAACTAAAACGGGAGTAAGTGCTTCTATCGCCGATGATAGTGATTTTTGATGCATAAGTGCATTTTCTGGTTTATGCATATCTGAAATAAGTTTATCCCCAATTTCCTCTTCTATATTCATGGAAAAGAATATTCCTATCAACTTATCCTGCGGCTCAAGGGAGAAATCCTCTGCTATTTTTTTCGCCTTTTTTCTTATTTTTTCCGTAAACTTTTCAATTACAGCATCCAATACCTCTTCCTTCGTTTTAAAATAATGGTAAAAGGTCCCTTTGGCAATTCCAACCTCTGTTATTATTTCGTTTACACTGCATTTTTCATATCCCTTTTGAATAAACATCCTCGCAGCCGTATCAGTTATTTCTCTTTTTCGTTCTTCATACTCCTTTACTATACGTGTTTTTCTACTGATATTATTCATTTTATCTCCCTTTAAACTAATATCCATATTTTTATCGACCGTTGGTCTATATAGAGTATACAACATTTCATAAAGTATGTCAATATTATTTTTAAATCACTTAATGCTTTATGAAATTTAATTTATGCTGTGTCTATTGACTTTTATAAAAAATATTGTATACTCTAAATAAAAGGAGGTAATCTTGTAAGACTATATTTTTTAAAATTTTAAAACAGGAGGTATTGAAAAGTTATGAAAGATTTGAAAAACAAGAAGATTATCATTATAGGGGACCGTGATGGAATTCCTGGGCAAGCTATAGAAGAGTGTGTTAAAACTATAGAAGGTACAGATATAGTATTTTCATCAACAGAATGTTTTGTCTGAACGGCTGCAGGTGCTATGGACCTTGAAAATCAGAAACGTGTTAAAGAAGCTGCTGAAAATTTTGGAGCAGAAAACGTTGCTGTTTTGTTAGGTGCATCAGAGGCTGAAGCTGCCGGGTTAGCAGCTGAGACAGTTACAGTAGGAGATCCTACATTTGCGGGACCTCTAGCAGGGGTTGCATTGAATCTTGCTGTATTTCATATAGTGGAAGAGGAAGTTAAGAAACAGGTGGACTCCGCCGTATATGAAGAGCAGGTAGGTATGATGGAAATGGTGCTTGATGTGGAAAGTATCTCAAAGGAAATGAAAGAAATACGCGGAATGTAAGCAAAATTGGCTCATGTGATATTTATTAATATTTAAAATGGGTTAGGTTTTGCTGTTTTTTATTTGTTAAGTTAATTTTTTATTTTGATAAATTTAATAATTTATAAATTAGATAAGTAGGTTGGGCAAAATAATTTTTTAAGGAAAACTGGAATAAAATTCATTTTAGGAAGGAGTCAAGGTATAATAAATGCTATTATACCTGAATTAAAGGTATGAATAAAGAAATTAAAAAAGATAATACGGTTTTTATAACATCCTTTACTGTTGTTGCACTGGTTGCAATATATGGTTTTATTTTCCCGAAAAATTTTGAAACTATATCGAATGTCCTTCTAGATATTGTTGTTAAAAACTTTGGATGGTTTTATGCTATGACTATGACCAGCTTTATAGCTTTTGCCGTATGGATTGCATACTTTAGTAAGTATAAGGACTTAAGACTAGGAGCTGATGATTCTAGACCTGAGTACAGTAATATGTCATGGTTTGCCATGCTGTTTTCTGCAGGTATGGGAATAGGGCTGGTGTTTTACGGTATTTATGAACCTCTATACCACTACATAAATCCAATAGGGGCAGAATCTATGTCAAATGCTGCAGCAAAGTTTGCTGTAACAAAGTCCTTCTTACACTGGGGACTGCATCCATGGGCAAACTACAGTATACTTGGACTTGGACTTGCCTATATGCAATTTAGAAAAAATAAAGTTGGACTGATCAGTAGTATCTTTATTCCAATTATTGGAGAAGAGGGAGCAAAAGGATGGATAGGTAAAACTATAGATATTATGGCTGTATTTGCTACTGCTGCAGGGATGGCCACATCGCTGGGGCTTGGAACATACCAGATAAACAGTGGACTAAACTATTTATTTAAAATTCCTGAGAATTCTATAGTTCAGATTGCCATTGTTGTTATTATTACTATTATTTATACATGGACTGCCGTATCAGGTATAGACAAGGGGATAAAATTTATATCCAACTTGAATATGGTACTTGTGGTGGCTTTACTTGGGCTGGCTATCATATTTGGTCCTACAGTAAATATTTTTGGTATATTTGGTGAGGGAACTGGAAACTATCTTCAAAGTTTTTTTGCAAACACTTTTGAAGTAGGTATTTTGGATAAAACAGATTGGCATGGTGCATGGACTATATTTTACTGGGCATGGTGGATAGCATGGGCACCATTTACAGGAACATTCATAGCCAGAATTTCCAAAGGGCGTACAATAAAGGAATTTGTAAGTGGAGTTCTTATTGTGCCTACAGTTGTATCTATTTTCTGGTTCTCAATATTTGCAGCTATAGACTTTGCAGTTGCCAAAGAAGTTCTAATAGAAGCATCTAAAAACGCTTCTACTGCCTTTTTTATGGTAATGAGTAACATAACTCTTGGAAATGTTATGTCTGTCATAACTATAGCACTGCTATTTACATTCTTTATTACATCGGCTAACTCCGCTACCTTCGTTTTAGGTATGTTATCTCATAATGGAGATCTTAATCCACCTAATTCAAAAAAAATGGTATGGGGTATAATACAATCTGCTCTTGCCTTATCATTAATGGTGGGAACTGTTAACGGGCTTAAGATGATACAGATAATTTCCATAGTAGGAGCTTTTCCATTTACCTTTATAATGATACTGGCTATGGTGGCACTGGTGAAGGCTTTAAAAGATGAGAAAATTTAATTATATTATAATATATTAATTCGGGAGGAATATATGAAAAACTTAAAAATTCATAACTTTCAAGTGGACGATGTTATCTTTGGAAGTGAAACAAAATATGAAAATAGAATCCTTACTATAAATAAAGAAGAAGCGATCAATTTTATAAAGCAGGATAAACATATTACAGAAGTGGATATTGAAATTGCAAGACCTGGCGAAAATATTCGTATAGTTCCTGTAAAGGAAGCTGTTGAGCCAAGGGCAAGAAAAGACGGTAGAACTGCTTTTCCTGGTGTAACAGGGGATCTTGCCCCATGTGGAGAAGGAGACTTGTATGCCTTAAAAGGGGTTACTGTATTAGGTGTAGGAATGCACTGGGGATCCTTTGGAGATGGTCTTATTGACATGTATGGAGAAGGTCAAAAATATACAATTTACGGTGAACTTATAAATATATGTATTGTTGCTAATACTGATGAAGAATTTGAAAGACATGAGCAGCAAAAAAAGAATCATGCAATAAGATGGGCTTCTCACCTTTTTGCAGAATATCTTGCAAAGACTGTATTGGATAAGCATGCTGATGATGTGGAAGAGTATAAGTTTGAACCTGTAAGGGGAAGATCAGAAGAAATAGAAAAGCTTCCAAGTGTTGTTCTAGTTATGCAACCTCAGTCTCAAATGGAGGAGATGGGATATAATGATCTTATATACGGATGGGACTTAAATCACTTTGTGCCTACATTTGTAAATCCTAACGAAATATTAGATGGTGCCATTATATCCGGTTCATTTATGCCGGCTTCATCAAAGTGGTCAACATATGATATGCAGAATTTCCCTACAATAAAGGAACTGTATAAAGAACATGGAAAAACTATCAACTTCTTAGGTGTTATATTATCAAATTTAAATGTTTCCCTTGAACAGAAGGAAAGATCAGCTATTTTTGTAGCTAATTTGGCAAAAGCCCTTGGAGCTGACGGTGCTATAGTAACAGAAGAAGGATATGGAAACCCTGACACTGATTATATAAGATGTATAGTTGCCCTTGAAGATGTAGGAGTAAAAGTTGTAGGTATAAGTAATGAGTGTACAGGAAGAGATGGAGCTAGCCAACCTCTCGTTGTTCTTGATGAAAAGGCAAATGCTCTCGTTTCGACAGGAAATGTTTCAGAATTAATCAAACTTCCTGCTGCTGAAAAAGTAATAGGAGAACTTCAATCATTAGCTAGAGACGGTTTATCCGGTGGATGGGCTCATGATGAGATTCTAGGTGCAAGTGTAAAGGAAGATGGCTCCATAATAATGGAAAATAATGCTATGTTCTGCGGAGATGCCATAGCAGGATGGTCCATAAAGACTATGAAAGAATTTTAAACTTAGGAGGATAATATGAAAAAGGCAATTCATTATATAAACCAATTTTTTGGTGGAATCGGTGGAGAAGACAAGGCAGATTTTGAACCTGTCTTAAAAGAAGGTGTTATAGGTCCTGGACAGGCTCTTAATTCTATGCTTGACGGTATTGAAGTTACTCATACTATTATCTGTGGAGACAACTTCATGGGTTCAAATAAGGATGAAGCAATAAGCAGAATAATGGATTTAATAAAAGATTTGGATTTTGATGTGTTTATCGCCGGTCCTGCTTTTCAGGCTGGAAGATATGGAGTGGCATGTGGAAATATAGCAACTGCCATAAAGGAAAAATATAATATTCCTGTTTTTTCATCAATGAATGTAGAAAATCCAGGAGTCGAAATGTTTAAAAAGGAATTTCCTATATTTGAAGGAAGTCGTTCTGCAGCTTCCATGAGAAAAGATGTGCAGGCTATTACAAATTACATAAACAAACTTTTTAAAAATGAGCCTCTTGGAGGAGCTTTAGAAAATGGTTACTTCCCAAGAGGTGTGAGACATCAAGTATGGCTTGACTCAAAAGAAAGTGCAGCAAGACGTGGTGTGAATATGCTTCTTAAAAAGTTAAATAATGAAGAATATCAAACTGAACTTGAAATACCTAAAAAGGATGTTATTCCTGTAGCAACTCCTATAAAGGATTTGAAAAAGGCTAAAATAGCTCTTCTTACTACAGGAGGTATTGTTCCTGTGGATAATCCGGATAGAATCCAGTCTGCTTCGGCTACTAGATGGGGAAGATACGACATTTCAAAGATGGACACTCTTAAATCAGGTGAGTTTAAGACTATCCATGCGGGATTCGACCCTGCTGCTGCAGATGGAGATCCTAACGTCATTGTACCTCTAGATGCCATGAAAAACTTACTGAAAAAAGGTGTATACGGAGAGCTTCATGACTATTTCTACAGTACAGTAGGAACAGGTACTACTCAAGCAGAAGCTTCTAGAATGGGTAGGGAAATGCTGGAATTCTTAAAGGCTGATCAGGTAGACGGAGTTATAATGGTGTCTACTTGAGGTACTTGTACTCGTTGCGGTGCAACGATTGTTAAAGAAATTGAAAAAGCTGGAATGCCTATAGTGCAAATGTGTAACCTTGTACCAGTTGCACTTACAGTGGGAGTAAACAAAATTGTTCCTACAATCTCAATACCTTATCCACTGGGAGATCCTGCTACTCCTAAAGAAGAGCAGTATGAATTAAGAGAACACAGAGTTTCTGTTGCTTTAGATGCACTGACTAAAGAAATTGATAGTCAGACTGTATTCAAAGTATAGGATTATAAGGTTACAAGAATTTTAAATTATATGAAAAATTACTTCCTATAAGCAAAAGGGGCTGTCTCAAAATGATTAAAATTTTGAGTTCAGCCTCTTTTAAATTTTATAAAAAAAATATATATAACTACTTCTATTCCCTTCCATAAAAATTATTCATCTATTTTTTCTTTTATTCCTTTTACTTCTATGATTCCCAACCTTTTATACACTTTTTCCAACCAAGGGGTAAAAATTCCCAATAAAGGACCAAACAGGAGCATCGACATTAAAGTTCCTTCCCTTAAGGTCCATTTTACCCTAAATATAAGAGTGAAAGCAATTATTGTTCCTACACAGAAGAAATCCACCCTCTGCCGTATCTTTGAAAATGGAATTCCTATCTTTTTATATATTGCGAGGCAGAAACCTTCCAAAGAAAATGTAGGAAGTCCCAGTGCCACTATTCCTCCTATCATAAAGGAAAGTAATATTATAATTATTATTGTTAAGGCTATTCTTATTATATAACTTTCAAAAGACAAATTACTGAATACATTATACAGAAAAAAATTTATCGTATTTCCAAGTAGAATTGAAATAGGTATTTGAAGCAGGTTTATCTTCTTATATTTTTTTCCGAGTAGAGCAATCTGTCCAAAAACACATAAAAAATTAAATATCATTCCAACTGTTCCCACCTTTATTCCTGTCAGAAAAGAAAAGGTAAGTGCCATAGCATCCCATGGACCAAGTCCCGTATCTACCCTCACTAGAATAGCAACTATAATACTTATTAGTATTATCCAAAGTACGAGTAAAAAGTAGGCAGCCATCTTCCTTATCATAATATAGTCTCCTTCTTGTTGCTGATTAAAATATACTTTATCACATTATCTATTATACAATGATTTTTATAAAATACAATTTTTTCTTCTTCAAATTATTTTTATTATGTTATTTTTAAGTATCTGCATTATAAAGTAAGAGAATATTTTAATCATAATCTGTATATATTTTATTATTTTATAGAACAAACAACATAGACTGTATAATATTTATGTTAATAATTTATTTTTAACTAATTAGATAGCACTTATTCAATCTACTCAAAAAAATTCCCTATAAGTGTACTTAATGCACTCTCATTATTTGATGTACTTTCAAATTTTGCTATTTTTTTCAATTTCGGTACAGCATTTTTCACAGCTGCAGGCATTCCTGCCACCTCAAGTAAAGAAATATCATTTTCTCCATCTCCTATGGCTATCATTTCTTCAGTAGATATTCCTATTATTTCACCCAACTTTTTCAATGCTTTTCCCTTATTTACATTTTTATTTGCAATCTCTAGAAATATAGGTTTTGAAGTGGATATAAAATAAGAGTCGCCGTACTTTTTTTTCATTAATACTTCTGCTTTTTTTATGCTTTTTTCATCACTTATAAACATACATTTTGTACTATTGGTAATAATTTTTTCCTCAAGTTTATCTATATCATCAAACTTGATAAACTTCATTTTACATAAGTCTGCCTCTATTTTTGTTAAATCATCTGTCCCATAAACTGTATCATTATGATACAATACCATATCAATTCCAATCTCCTTTGAAGTACGATATATTTCTCTCACATTTTCTCCAGTAAGTTCTTCCCTAAAAATAATTTTATGGTTTGAGCAGTCTATAACCTCCCCTCCATTAAAGGAAACTATATATCCTCCCCACTTTTCCATTTCCAGTTCTCTTGCAATAGAAAACATTCCATAGCTTGGACGTCCGCTGGCAAGTACAAATTTTATTCCTCTTTTCTGTATATCTATAATTGCCCTCCTGTTTTCCTCAGATATTTTTTCATTACTATCCAGAAGTGTTCCATCAATGTCGCTGGCTATCAATTTATATTCCATAATTATTCTCCTTTCATTTAGATATATTTATTATAATATATAAAAAAATAAAAAACAAGAAGGAGTGTTACACGTGAAACAACAAATAAAAAGGAATAGTTCCAAAAAAGTTTGTTTTAAAATCTATACTTTTAGACTATCCCTTTTTTATTTATTGCTTATAAGTATCACATCTATTAAACCATCCCTGTAGCCATTTTTTTTCATTTCTCGCAGGATCTGAATTATTTACCCTCCTCTGTAATACAAATTTTGCAGAATCACTAAATTCTACAAGAGCTTCATTTCCCTTTTTTGTCCCCTTCATATTTTCCAAAACTTGAAGAAGACCCCAGCCTTCTCCATTATAATTCTCACTAGGTTTTATCCCCTCTCCTTTGAAATTTACATAATCAATAAGAGGATAGAGTCCATTTGGAGAATTTGCAACTCTATAAAACTGCCTTTTCACATTTTCCTTATCTTTTGCCACCTTCAGCATTTTCCCCAGAGATGCTTCTAACCTCTTATATATAAATTCAATCTGGATATCCTTTGTATCATAAAGAAATTCTATCAATTCCTCTATATCTTTATTTCCTTCCGCCTTTAGCCTCATAAGTTCCTCCCTGTCCTTCCAAGGGGCGTACTCATTTTCCTCCAGTATTTTGGGAAGATTTATATTCTTTGACTTGAAGTATTTTACTAATTGGGGAAAACTTTCCTCAAATGCACCTTTCTGCTCTTTTTTATACCATATGAAATGTCCTATTCCAAGGGAAGGAAAATTCTCGCCATTATTCCAGTGGACAAGATTACTTTTTTGTCCTCCTGCTTCATTTTTGAATATCCTTTCTGCAACAGAATTCAACTCCTTCTTTGTAATAGATATATCTGCTTTTTCTACTTTATCCTCTTTCTCTACAGTTTCTGTTATACTTGGCTTTGAAGGCTTATTAAGCTTATTTTTTGCTGTTGAATATTCGGATATATATAAAAAAGCTGCCAGTCCTGTTATAATCAATGAAGATTTTAATTTTAACGAAAATATTCTATTTTTCATTTTATGTTCCTCCTGATTCTAATTTTATAATATCATTATAAACGATATAAAATTTTTTGCCCTTAGAATTTTATTATAAATTTGATATATAATAGCATTTATATTGTAAAGTGACTTGATAGAAATATAATATATTTAGATTTTAAAAATTTTACCATTTAATCACAATGAAAAATGTTAAAATTATAAAATTAATCACTTTTTCTATGATTATGCTATTTATGTTTATCTATTCAGGAAAATAAGATAAACATAATAATGTGAAGAATACTGAAGTTTTTTTATATTTCGTCAAACTCCCTGAAAAAGAAAATAGGACAACTATTTTCCTTTCTATAAAGGATATTGTGAATGAAATAAGTGATAAAAAGGAAAGAAACGATAATTATAAGAAGAATATATAAGAGAAATGAGCCAAATCATTGGAAAAATAGTAAATAAAGAAATTAAAATTGTAAGAATACCATCTTTAATTGTTTCAATTGCAGTATACAAGCTAAAGTCTAAAGAAATTTTTACTATAAAATCTATGTTGGATTATTACAATAAAAATCGATTTGAAGGAAATAGTAAAGACTTAATAGATATTTTGAGATACGAACCCCGTATTTTTTGTAAAACAATGCGATACGAATTAAAAAACAAGAATTTTGATAGAAACCATTAATAAAGTAAGAAGTATCTTACAGGTTTTACAGCCTTTTAAATACTCCTTACTCCATATCAATCTTTTAATATTTTTATTCTATTTTACGATTTGTAATTTTTATATTAGAAAACATCTAAAAATTTAAAATCTAATTTACCCTTAATTTTTTTATTTTCATATATTCTACAAAATCACGATTTTATTTTTATTATTCCTAAATAATTTATTAAAAAATTTATATCTTATATTTATTTCTTATCTTATTTTTATAGATTTCAGCCTGAGTACCATATACAATTTGTACCCCTTTTCCTGATCTTATTACACCTCTTGCCTGCAGTTCCTTCCATTTTGCATCATCCGATACTGTGGAAGGATCCTTTACAGTTACCCTTAATCTCGTTATACAGGCATCTATATTTTCTATATTCTGTATTCCTCCCAATGAATCCACTATATCGTCTATTAGTTCCCTATTTTCTTCACCTTTTTCTTTTGCCTCATTATAATCTTTTCTTGTATATAGCTTATTTTCAGATTCTCCTCTTCCAGGTGTAGGAATATTAAATTTCACTATAAGGGTCTTAAATATGAAATAATACAGAACAGCATACACAGGTCCAAGTATTAGTATCCAGTGGTAAGATGTCTTAGATGGTCCCTGAAGAAGTCCAAAAAATGTAAAATCTATTATCCCCCTTGAGAATGTAATACCCACTGCCACGTTAAGTACAAACATAAGCATATAGGATATTCCCTCCAAAAGAGCATGTATAACATAAAGTACAGGAGCTACAAACAAGAAAGTAAACTCTATAGGTTCAGTTATTCCTGTTAAAAATGACGTAAGTGCTGCTGAAATAAGTATTCCTTTTACTGCCGCCTTATTTTTATCTTCTGCTGTTCTGTACATTGCAAGTGCCGCTGCAGGAAGACCAAACATCATAGGAAGAAATCCTCCTGTCATTGTCTTTGTGGCTTCAGCACTGAAATGTTTTATTGTAGGGTCTGCAAGCTGTGCAAAGAATATATTTTGACCTCCCGCTACCATCTGACCCGCCACCTCCTGGTAACCTCCAAGCTGGGTATACCAAAAAAGAGGATAAATAGCATGGTGAAGACCAAATACATTTAAAAGTCTCATTGTAAACCCATATAAGAGTGTACCTATGGCACCTGTTGCCGCAAACCATTGTCCCGCCTTTACAATTCCCATAAATATAGTTGGCCATATAAACGGAAATATGGAAGCCAGAGGAATGAAAAGTATAATGGTCATTACTGGCACAAACCTATTTCCACTAAAGAAGGCAAGATAATCAGGAAGCTCCTTATCTGAAAATTTATTTGTAATAATTGACGCTACAATACCACAGACTATCCCACCAAACACTCCTGTCTGTAAAGTGAAAATTCCAAGTTCCTTTGCGTAAAGGGCAGCCGTACCTCTGGCAGCAGCTTCATTGAGACCTTTAGCAATAAGGGCATCATATGTGACCACCTTTTCTGTTATACCTTGAAAATTTAAAATAGTACCAATTATAGTATGAAAAAGCAAAAATCCAAGCACTGCAGAAAGTGCCGCAGTTTCCTTATTTTTGTTTGCAAGACCTATAGCAACTCCCACTGCAAAAAGTAACGGAAGATTTGCAAAAACAAATGTTCCTGTATTTGTAAATAGTTGTAAAATATAATTTAAAAATGTTCCCTGCTTTAAAATTGTAAGATTATATGTTTCAATTAATACAGGATTAGTAAAGGAACCTCCGATTCCCAATAGTATCCCTGCCATAGGAAGGACTGCTATCGGAAGCATAAATGCCCTACCTATCTTCTGTAGTGTTGAAAAAAAGTTTTTTCCTATAAAATTTCCTCCTGATATTTATTTTAATTTTTTATGAATTATCTTTTCCCCATTATATATGGCATATTTCTTATCCTGTAGAGCTCCAGGGTTTATAAAAATAACATTTTCCTTTTCCTTAATATACTCCATATGAGTATGTCCAAATATACATATATCGGCATTTTCTTCAAAAGCCGCTTTCTCTATTTCATCATAACCCCTTTTTACCCCAAAAAGATGCCCGTGGGTAAGGTATATTATCTTTTTCTCCACTTCAAATATTTCTATATCTTTAGTTTCGTAATCAAAATAGTCTGTATTTCCCCTTACAATTTTAAAGGGAATATTTCTATAAACTAGAGACATGTCTATGGCATCTGTACTGTGATCCCCTGCAAAAATAATCATTTCAGGCTCTTCCAATTCTATAACCTTCTGAAAATAGTCCAATCTTGTATGACTATCCGAACAAATAAGTATCTTCATAGCTACATCTTCTCCTTACACTATAAAAATTGGCTTTTCCAAATTTTCCAGGAGTTTTATTCCCAGCTTTCCTGTTATTTTCTCAACCATTACAGTATACCTCAAATCTCCCATAAGTACAAATCCATATTCCTTTGATTCTTCCATAATTACCTTAAAAGGGTCTCCTTCTTTTCTTATAAGGTTGTAATTTTCCCCAAACCTGTCTGAAAGATGATCATCCGAATCTACATTTACCCTTAATACATCCACCTTTTGCTCATCAAACATATAATAAAAGGTAAATAATGTCTTATTCGCATTATACGCTCCATCATCAAGTAAAAGTAGCTTATCAATACTGAAATTTTTCTTATTTGGTAGTATTATAAGGGGTTTATATATGCTTCTTAAAAGTTCCTTTAACGTAGGACTTACCTTTTCATTTTTTACCACCACCAGCATATCGTATTTTTTCAGCTCTTCAAGTGCCATTTCAGCAGTTTCCCCTTCTCTGTCATACACATTGGAAAACTCCTTTTCCAAGACTCTTCTTATTTTCTCAAACGTCCTATTTTCCATATTTCTGTATTCCTTATAGGCAAAATTTGTTCCTATGTTTATTCCTATTCCTTCAATTGTTACAGGAAATATTTCATATTTAAGTATATCCTTTATATATACTGCATCCACCTCCACGTGATATCTTTTCTTGAATACCTTTGCAAACTCCATTAAAGGTTCCACTTCGTTTTCAGCGGAAACTAAAAATAACGCCCTCTTAAGTAACATAGTCATCGCTCCTTTCCTTTTCCATATATTGTTTTTTATTTACTTTCTTTCCTTATTTAAATTATACCACATAATTTAGATTTGTGTAGATGACATATCTTTTCTGTAAAAATTACAAGACACATCTAAATTATAAAAATATTGTCGCACATGTGCGACAATATTTATTCCCGAGTTTCGGAATAAAAAAAGTTAGGAAAATATCATCAAAATATGATAAATCCTAACTTTTCTTATTGACTTTTTAGAAAATATATGAACTACTCTAGTAGTTAGAATTGTTTGAGGTGATATCATGTTTTTAGAAAAGTATGTTAAAGACAATAATGTCTATGTCAAGCTGTCTGAAAATACTAAATATATTAAAGATGGAAAAACAAAATATAAGAAAAGGACTGTCCTTTCCCTTGGAAATGAAAAGAAATTGCCTGTCAGTTTTGAGGAACTTAGGGAAAGCTATAAAAATGGAGTAGCTCTGATTCCTGAACTGGAAAAATTTCTGCCGGGTGAAATAAAAATAAGCTTCAATATTAACGACAGTACACAGTACATTGAAAAAAATGTCGGTTATCTCCTGCTGAACAGAATGTTTGACCAGCTGGGAATATCAAATGTAATAACATTAGAAAAGTCAAGAAAGAATATAAAATATGATATCCTGGGGCTGACAAAGCTGCTGGTATTTGAAAGGTTCCTTAATCCATGCAGTAAATACAGGACATTTACAAAGAAGGACATGTTCCTGGGAGATGTCACAAAGAGCAGTGACTACAGGGATATATATGCCGCACTTGACGTATTAGACAGCAAAGCCCCATAGATAATGAATATAATGAACAGGAACATAGAAAGGACAATAACAAGGGATAAGAGCCTGATATTCTATGATGTGACGAACTACTACTTTGAAACTGACAGGAATGACGAAGACGGAATAAGAAAGGCAGGAGTTTCAAAGGAGAACAGGAAACAGCCGGTAGTCCAGATGGGGCTGTTCCTTGACAGGAACTCCATACCTTCAAGAAAAGCAAAAGGACTGGAAAAATATATAAAGAGGGAACAAATACTAAAAACTAGGGAACAGAGGAGCATAGATCTTGAAAAAATTGAAAAGGAAGATGAGCTGATGGGCTACTATCTTCTATCCACATCTAAGAGGGAGATGAAAGCATCTGACATGATTAGGACATATAAGGGTCTGACTAAGATTGAGAACTGTTTCAGGATAACAAAGTCTGAACTGGAGGCAAGACCTGTATTTGTAAGGAAGAAGGAACATATAAATGCACATTTTCTGATATGTTTCATTTCACTGGTAATGATGCGGATAATACAGTATAAGCTGTTCCAGAAGGAAGAAAAGGAATTCAGGGTGTGG
>JBGXYD010000076.1:0-11675 GCA_041815005.1 Leptotrichia sp.
CCAGCTGAGCATCTTCAGAGGAATATCCACCTTTAATCCTTTTAATTTCACGATATATTGTAGCCCTATGTCTGTTAAGGATTTCAGCAATTTCAGATACTTTGTAATTTTCTTTGAGTAAAACCTCTAGTTTATTTCTTTCATTTATGGTAAAATATTTATGGCTCATGATATATTTCCTTTCGTTAATGTTTTTATCGATACTAATATTTTAACACGAAATTATCATGAGTTTCTATTTTATTTTAAATTTGTCACAATATATTATACAATCTACGTTTTTTAAAAAAGTACATTTTTTTATAAATGCTTACATTTTTATTTTATCATTATAACCTTAAATTAAACTTAAGATTCATTTCAACTTTTATATTTATCATATTTATACTAGACATTAAATCTGAAGTACATCACATCTCCGTCATTTACTATATATTCTTTTCCCTCTAGCCGCATTGCTCCTTTTTCCTTTGAACCTTGCCATCCATTATATTCTATAAATTTATCAAAGGCAACTACTTCTGCCCTTATAAATCCTTTTTCAATATCCGTATGTATCTCACTTGCTGCTTTAGGTGCAGGAGTACCCTGTTTTACAGTCCAAGCCCGCACTTCCTTTTCCCCTGCAGTAAAATAAGTTATAAGTCCAAGAAGTTTAAATCCTCCTCTTATGAGTCTATTTAAGCTAGGTTCTGTTATTCCAAGCTCCTCTATAAACATTTGACGCTCTTCTTCATCTTCTATTTCGATAAGTTCTGCCTCCACCTTTGCAGAAAAGGTTACAACTTCACTTTGATGCTCTGCTGCAAATTCTCTTACCCTTTTTACATGGTCGTTTTCTATTCCTTGAGTAAGATCCTCTTCTGAAATATTGGCTGCAAACATCATGGGTTTAATTGTCAGAAATTGATATACCTTTATCAGCTCTTCTTCTCTCTGTGTAAAATCAAGGGTTCTCAAAAGTTTAAATTCCTCCAAATGCACCTTACACTTCTCAAGAGTAGCCAAAAGTTCCTTTCCTTCAGAATTTCCTCCTCTTGCCAATTTCTGATTTTTCTGGATGGCCCTTTCCACTGTATCAAGATCTGCAAAAATAAGTTCTGTATTTATAGTTTCTATATCACGTATAGGGTCTACACTTCCCTCCACATGAATTATATTATCATCATGAAAACATCTTACAACCTGACATATTGCAGCTGTATTTCTAATATTGGAAAGAAACTGATTTCCTAGTCCTTCCCCCTTTGAAGCCCCCTTTACTAGTCCGGCTATATCCACAAACTCTACAGTTGCTCCTAGTGTTCTCTTTGGATTTACTATTTTTTCAAGTTCCTTCAGTCTTACATCTGGAACACTTACTAGCCCCACATTTGGCTCTATTGTTGCAAAAGGATAATTTGCTGCTTCTGCATTTTGTGTTTTTGTTATTGCATTAAATAATGTAGACTTCCCCACATTAGGTAATCCTACTATTCCTATTCCTATCATTAATTTATTCCACACTCTCTTTCAGTTTATTTAAAATTTTAATCAAATTCCACTTTTCCTTATCTGCCGCTTTAAGTAGATAAGGGGTGTCATATATTGGTATTATTTTCATATGTCCTATGTAATCGTAGCTTCTACCTACCATTTCCCTTATATCTCTCATATCTCCAAGAAAGTTTCTAGTAGGATTTTCTCCCACAGTTACAATATAGGAGGGATTTAAAAGGGCTATCTGCCCTATCAAGAATTCTTTACATTTTATTCTACTTTCTTCTTCAATCAGCTCCCCATGGGAACTGCATTTAGTCAATGTTGTAAAATAGCATTTTTCCAAATTAAGTTTTGCATACTCAAGAAATTTCCTGAAGTACAATCCATTCTTATCTGAAAGCAGTTCTCCCTTTGAATCCTCTTCCTGACTTATACTGTCCATAACAAACAATATTTCTGCCTTTTTATTTCCTTTTCCCGTTATAGGGTTCTTCCTGATTTTTTCAAGAATACACCTATTACAGATTCCTATTTCCATTTCCAAATCATTCCACATTTCATCCAACTCCAGATTCCATAAGATTCCATTAAAATAAATCAGACATGATATATTAATGTTTCATTTTCCGTTACAATCTCGATTTCCAGATGCTCCTTTTTTTCCCTTTCAAGTATTTCATAAAGGGAACTATATGCTAGCTCAGGAGTATTATTATCTTTGCTTATGTGCATTAAGTACACTTTTTTTAGCCTGTCTGACATAACCTGGGAAATAAGTTTGGATGCCTCTGCATTGGACAGATGTCCATTTCTCCCCTTCACCCTGTTTTTCAGTTCCCAATGATAAGGTCCTGTCATAAGCATATTGTAGTCATAATTACTTTCAACAACTATGACATCACTATTTTTAAAATTTTCCTTTATTATGTTATTGGTACACCCTACATCACTGGCATATGCTAACTTCTTCTCTTCATATTCAAAGGTATATCCTAGACATTTAACTGCATCATGCATAACTTCAAAGTTGCTTATCACGCAGTTTTCAAACTGAACCTTATCTTCTTGAAGAAAATTTATGTTCTTTGCTTCTATCTTTCCGATTTTTTCCCTTATTATTCCATAAGTTATTTCATGGATGTATATAGGAATATCATATTTTCTTGACAGTACCCCCAACCCTTGAATATGATCTGAATGCTCGTGAGTTACAAAAATTCCATCAATATCCTCTATCCGCCTTTCAATATTATTCAATTTTTCAACTATCTTTTTCCCACTAAATCCGGCATCAATAAGAAATTTTTTGTTGCCCATTTCAATGTAGCTGGAATTCCCGCTACTTCCACTTCCTAAAACTGAAAATTTCATCTATCTCTACTTCTCCGTTGCTTCAAATTTCCTCAATTATTCCAAGTTAGGTTTTATTTCCCCCGTTCTCTTGTTATAAAACCATCCCCCTTTGTTATCCTTTACTTTCACAATAATATTTGAATCTTCTATCCCTTGTTCCATATTTCCTGGAACTGTAAAAATCTTTTCATCCCCATAAAAAATATCAAAGGAATATTTACCGTCAGGGCTCTTAATATTGCTTAGGCTATTTTCATTCCCTGACAATTCAGGAAATTCCCCTACCCTTGATTTATAATTTTTTATTGCATTTTCAAACTTTGCCTTTTCCACTTCAATATCTGCTTTCATTATTAGTTGAGCTCTTTCTGAAAGCAGATTAATTGATATAAAAAATGCTATTATTGCCATTATTACAAACAATACTCCCCGTCCAATTACATTTTTTACTGTATTCACCTTTTTTTCCTGATCATGAAAATTATCATATATTCCCATACAGTCCTCCTGTTATTTCTTTGAATTAAATATAGCTGGCCTTATTACCGTCTTAATATTTTCAGGTATTGTAAGCTCCATAAGAAGAGGTCCTCTTTTCACATTAATCCATCCTAATCCTGCTATACTTAGCTCTTCCCCCTCTTCAACCGTAATTTCATGTATAACAAATCTATTTTGAAAATAGGCTTTTTTTTCTTCTCCCTTTAAGATAGTGAAAAAATCTCCATTTAAAAGTTCTTCCACCCTTTCTTCTCTTGTAAGGTGAAATTTTACGTTTTTGGAGGAATAGGCTGAAAATATCGGCCTATAAATTCCGTTATTATTTTTTTCTCCCTCTTGCCCCAATACTTTAAACCGACAGAAGGAATCAAACATAAACACTTGATTTTCTTCTGGTTTAAAGGTTTTTCTAGAAATCTCCCCTGAAGGTACAAGATTTAACCCTGTTTCGGAACTTATCAAATCAGATATTCTCCCTTCTGGAATTAGTCCCGGTGTATCCACAATAGTTATGTTGGTATCAGGTATCTTATTGTTTATTGATTTTAATGTAGTTCCTGAATATTTTGAAGTGGTAATTTTATTTTTTTTCAACAGAAGGTTCACAACTGAGGATTTTCCCACATTAGAAGCCCCCATTATCACTGCCTTTACTTTTTTATCCGAAAAGATATTTTTTATTTTCCTTATAATGCCGTTTACACCATATTTATTTTTAACACTTATAAAGGCTATATCCTCTGTTACAATATCTTCTTCTGCTAGCCTTGACTTTACCCAGCCCGAAATTTCTGTTGGACGTATAAAGTCAGGAAGTAAATCTATCTTATTTATTAACACTATAGATCTGTAATCCCTCAGATAGTCTAATATTTCCTGTGTAAATGAACCTTCAAAATCAATAATATCAAAAATGGCAAGTATTATATCAGATTTTTTTACACTGTCTGATACTTCCCTTGAGTAGTCCTCCCCCTTAAAGGTATTTACCCTATTTTCTCCATAATGAGTTATCTTAAAGCATCTCTGGCATATCAGCTCACTTTCCATTATAAGCTTTTCCTCAGGTACATACCCTTCCCTATTCTTATCTTCACATTGCAGTTCTATACCGCAACCTATACATTTTTTTACAATCAAAATTTCCTCCATTATAAATATAATTTTATTTATTCCTTTGCCAATGGGTGGGTATTCATATATATATCCTTTAGTAAAGCCTTGCTCACATGGGTGTAAACCTGTGTTGTTGAAATGCTACTATGTCCCAAAAGTTCCTGTAAATACCTTATATCCACCCCGTTATTTAAAAGCTCTGTCGCAAAGGAATGTCTAAATACATGCGGAGTTATCTCCTTCTGTATTCCCGCCTTTTTTCCATAATCTGCTATAAGACGCCTTAGGGAGCGAGTAGTCAGTTTTCCCCCTTTACTATTGGCAAAAACTATATTTTTGTCATAATTTTTATATGTTTTCTTTTTTTCTGAAATATATTTTTCTAACCATTTTTTTGCGGTTTCACTGAAAAATGTAATTCTCTCTTTGTTCCCCTTACCTATTACCCTTACTTCCCTTTCACTTATATTTATCATATTTTCATTGAGTTCAATAAGCTCTCCCGCCCTCATACCACTGGAATAAAGCAACTCCACTATAACCCTATCTCTTATTCCTGTAATTTTTTCTGTTTTGATGACATCTCTTAATCTTTGTAAATCTCCCTTACTCAAGATATTTGGGAGTTCCTTCTCAAATTTAGGCATCGTAACATAAGTGGCCTTATTGGTTTTTATCATCTTCTTTTCTAAAAGATATTTAAAAAAAGTTCTCAAGGCAGATATTTTTCTGTTTATACTCCGTTTTGATACCGGTTTTAAGGGCTTTAATCCGTTAGAAGATACATCTTTATCTTTTCCATTTTTATCCCCTTTACTTTTATCTCCAGAATTAAGATAAACTATAAAGGATCTTATGGTAATGGTCTCCACTTCATTAAAGTCCTCTATTTTTTCATATTCTTCCAGATAGTCCATAAACTGGCATAAATCACGTCTGTAGCTTCTTATGGTATTATAGCTTTTTCCGAGTATCACTTCCTCGTAGTATATGAATTTTTCTATATGGGCAACCATTTTTTCAACTTTTTTCCCCTTATAGAAGTCACTTATATCCACATTCTTCTTTTCCTTATCCATAACAATTCTCCTCCAGAAAATTATTATTCAGACTTTAAAGCCCTTTTCTTTGTAACTTTTATAGCCTTTGCCTTTTTAGTAGTTTCCGTACCTTTTTTCCCTGATGCCTTCTTTTTAGCTGTTGACTTTTTTGCTTTGGATTTTCCTGTTTTAGGTATATTTTTTATCGTTTTACATTCAGGGTATCCAGTACATGCAAGAAATTTCCCAAATCTTCCTGTCTTTATTTCAAAGGGCTTTCCACAGTTTTCACATACTCCAGCCTCTTCTACTATTTTCCTGTCTTCATTTAGAATTGCTGTTATTTCACTGTTTATATGGAGAATCCCGTTTTCCATATTCAGCTCTTCTTTTTTATATTTCTGCTTTATAACCATAGGAAGTGACATTCTCTTTTCGTCATTTTTGTAATCTTCGCTTTCCAAATATTCTCCAAAACGACCCTTTTTCAACAAATATCTCTTATTGTTCTCTGTAAAAAAGTCTGTAGGTATTCCCACCTTATCAGCCTGGAGCTTTTCCACTTCTTCCTTGACCGTTATCATTCCCGCCTCTATTTGCTTTGGATCTACTGCTATCCCCTTAAGAGTTATCTTTTCATCAGGATTAAATTCACACACAAGATATTTTCCAAATCTTCCTGTTTTTAAAAGCATTGGAGTTCCGTCAGAGCAAAGAACATCAGATTCTATTCTCCTATCCTTAAGTTTTTCTATCTCCACCTCATACTTTCCTATTTCCTCTTCAAGAGAACCATAAAACTTTTTCAGAAGGTCTACCCATTCCACTTTCCCTTCTTCGATTTTATCCAAATCCTCTTCCATATTTGCAGTAAACTTCACATTCATAATATCCTGAAAATGTTTTTCCAGTTCATTTTTTACTTCGTATCCAAAATAAGTAGGATGAAACCTTTTTTCAATGACTTCCACATATTCTCTTGTTTTCAATGTTTCAACTATGGAAGCATACGTGGAAGGTCTTCCTATCCCTTCTGTTTCAAGTTTTTTTACAAGGCTTGCCTCGGAATATCTTGTAGGAGCTTTCGTAATGCCCTCCTGAATATTAAGGTTATCTATCTTATATATGTCCCCCTCCCTTAATTCAGGAAAATCTCCAGTTTTAATCTCATCTTCCTCTTTAAATATCTTGTAATAACCGTCAAATATAACTTTATTTATACTTCCTTTAAACCTGTAATCTCCATTTACTCCCTTTATCTGCATCTGTTCATATTTCATTGCTGCAAACTGTGAAACTAAGAACCTGTTCCATATAAGCTTATAAAGCTTGTACTGATCATTTGTAAGATACGGCTGAATGGTATCAGGATCTAAATTTATATCGGAAGGCCTTATTCCTTCGTGAGCATCCTGAACATTATTCTTGGAATTTTTAGTAACATAATATCCCACATATTCCTTCCCATAATTTTTGGTAATGTATTCTTTAGCCATGTTAATCGCATCCATTGACACCCTTGTGGAATCAGTTCTCATATATGTAATAAGTCCTTTGTTTTCACCGTCTATCGAAAGCCCTTCATACAACTGTTGGGCAATTCTCATGGTTCTGGTTGCTCCATATCCCAAGTATGAGGATGCAAGTTGCTGCAATGTACTTGTCTTAAATACAAGGGGCGGTCTTTGGGACTTCTTCTTTATTTCAACACTTTCCAATGTAAGAGATTCCCCTTTTAGCTCTTTTCCTAACTTTTTTACAACTTTTTCATCAAAAATTCTTTCAATTTTCTCCCCTGCAATCTCCGAAAGACTGACCTGTATATTCTTTTCAAGCAGTGCCTCCACTTCCCAATATTTTTGAGGAACAAACGCCTTTATTTCATCCTCAAGATCACATATCAGCTTTAGAGCCACAGACTGCACCCTTCCCGCACTTGCATTTTTATTTACAGTCTTCCATAAAAGAGGGCTTATTTTATACCCCACTATCCTATCCAAAAGTCGCCTTGCCTGCTGGGCATTTACAAGATTATCATTTATATCCCTCGGATTTTTTATTGCATTATTAACCGCAGTCTTTGTTATTTCGTTGAATTCTATCCTTTTTGTCTTTTTAGGCTGATCTATGTAATTGGATATGTGCCATGCTATGGCTTCCCCTTCTCTGTCCTGATCCGAAGCAAGATAAATGGTTCCTGCCTTTTTGGACTTCTCCTTAAGCTTTTTTAATACCTCTCCTTTTCCTCTTATTACTTGATATTTAGGCTCAAAGTTATTTTCAACATTAATTCCTATTTTTGTTTTAGGCAAATCTATTACATGTCCATAGGAAGCCGTTACTTCATACCCCTTCCCAAGTATTTTTTCTATCGTTTTGGCTTTTGAAGGGGACTCTACAATTACAAGTTTTTTTGACAAATTTATCACCTCATGTTTCTTTCTTACTTATATATAAATTTTATTTAAATAGTCTGAATTCACACTATCCGCATATATTTAGCCGTTCCAGTTTCAGTTATCAAACCTTTCAGTTTCAATCTCATTAAAATGGAAAGAATGCTATTTGTCGCCATCTTATTTATTTTCACCAGTTCCTCTAAGCTGGTTTCCTCCTTAAGTTGACTGAATACAAGTCTTTCTTCATCATCTAGCTTATCTTTCCTGCTTTTTTTACTTTTCAAGTCCCATAAAAATTCTATAGCTATATCTTCTCCACAAGTAACCAGCTTTGCTTTATTCTTCTTAATTAGATTATTACACCCCTCAAAGGAAGGGTAGTTTATAAAGCCCGGTATCGCAAAAATCTCCCTGTCCATCGAAAAGCCAAGTTCTGCCGTTATCAAGGCTCCCCCGGATTTAAAGCTCTCTGCTATCAATATTCCGTCAGAAAGCCCGGCTATTATTCTGTTTCTTTTGGGGAAGTTCCATTTAAGGGGCTTTGTTCCCAATGGAAGTTCGCTTATAAGAAGACCTTCCTCGCTTATTTTCTCCCATAATCTTTTGTTTTCATATGGGTATACCACATCAAGCCCACTTCCCACCACAGCTATTGATTTTTTATTTTTATCCACAACTGTCGAAAGGGCTATTGTATCTATCCCTTCTGCCAGTCCGCTAACCAAAATTATATCATAGTTAAGAAGTTCTCTTACTACTTTTTCACAGGCACTTCTACCAAATTTTGTACTTCTTCTGGTACCTACCACTCCTATATGTTTTCTATCCCCATTAAAGTTTCCACTACCGGAAGAGCGATAGTGATGATAATAGACACTATCATTTGTCTCAGAAAATTTTTTCCTGTAGTTAATTCCATAATTAAAAAACTCTGTCTTTCCTTTAACGTATAAAAACAAGGGATAATCTGTAATTTCCCTTAATTTTACAGGATAATCCCAATCATTTGCATTGATTATTCTAACCTTGTTTTTTTCATATTCTTCTAATTTTTCTGTCAAGTCAACTTTCCTTGACATTTCAAGTTCTTTTTTCAGTTTATCATTAAACAGTTTAAAATTCTTTTCCAAAAATAAATCTTCATATTTTTCATGGAGAAACATGAGTCTTCTTAAAAGACTTTCTTTCATGTTTACTTCCCTTAATTTCATCCAATCCACAAATTAACCCCCATTTTATATTTATAACTTTATTTACTTGATATAAGTTCATTTAAAATTGCTATTTCCTTTGTTACCTCAGAATTAGAATTTGTCCTTGAATACTCTCTCAAATACCCTAAAGCCTTTGAAAATTCCCCTTTTCCCTTATACGATATTCCTATACCAAGCTTTGCCTCTGACTGATTAGGTGAAACTGCCAATATCCTATTATAATAATCTATTGCCTGATCATAATTACCCATAAGTCTGGAACCTATCGCTACAACATAGAGATTTCTTATATCTCCAGACAAATCCTTTTTAGAAAGGTTCACTGCCCTTTCATATAAACCATCTTTAAAATAAAGCTGGCTTAGTTGATATATAGTATTAGAATTCTGCTTTGCTAAAGCTGCATTTTCATAGTTGTTATATGTTTTAAACTTAGATCCGTCTGAAACATCATCACTCTGGGTTGCAGGTGCCGTACCTGTATCTTGAGCCTTAGGAGCTGCTTCCTTTTCTGATTCCGGCTCCTTTTTTAAAGTAGGGATCACTACTACTTTTTCTGTATTTTCAGGTTTTTCATCATTTTTTTCCTTCTTTTGAGACTTCATAGTTTCCGCAGTTTCTTCTTTATGGCTTTCTTTCTTTTGATTTTCTTTTTTTTGGTTTTCCTTTGGAGCCCTCAATGGAGAACTTCCATTTACGATAATAATCATACCAAATATAAGTATTAATACTATCATCAGTTTCTTTTTCATTTTAAACCTCCTCCAGTTTATAAAACTGTCTGTTAAAACTCTAAATTTTTAGTAGTTCTTGGGAAAGGTATAACATCCCTTATATTAGTCATTCCTGTTATATACATTAGCATCCTGTCAAATCCGAGTCCAAATCCTGAATGGGGAACACTTCCATATTTTCTAAGATCTAGATACCACCAGTAGTCATCCTTATTTAGTCCCATCTGATTTATTTTATCAATCAATATATCGTAGTTGTCTTCCCTTTGGCTTCCACCTACTATTTCCCCTATTCCCGGGGCTAATAAATCCACTGCTCTAACCGTTTTATTATCTTCATTTAACTTCATATAAAATGCCTTTATGTCCTTAGGATAGTCTGTTACAAATACCGGCTTCTTAAAATGCTCTTCCGCTAGATATCTTTCATGTTCCGTCTGAAGATCTATCCCCCATTCCACCTTATATTCAAAGTCCTTCTTGGCATTTTTCAGTATGTCTATTGCTTCTGTGTAAGTTATCCTGTCAAACTTGTTATTTACCAAAATATTTAGCCTATTAAATAAGTCCTTGTCTATAAACTTGTTGAAAAACTCCATTTCTTCTGGAGCATTTTCTCTAACATATTTCACAATATATTTTATCATCTCTTCTATTACATCCATGTTTACATCCAAGTCAGCAAAAGCAATTTCAGGTTCCATCATCCAAAATTCTGCTGCATGTTTTGGAGTATTGGAATTTTCAGCCCGAAAGGTAGGACCAAAAGTATATGTATTTTTAAAGGCACTGCAAAAAGTTTCAACGTTTAACTGTCCACTTACTGTTAGATTTGCTTCTTTTCCAAAAAAATCCTGTTTAAAATCCACATTTCCCTTTTCATCCTTCGGTATATTATTAATATCCAGTGTCGTAAGTCTAAACATTTCTCCAGCACCTTCAGCATCACTTCCTGTAATTATTGGAGTCTGGACATATACAAAGTTTCTTTCCTGAAAGAATTTGTGAATCGCATAAGAAAGAATCGATCTCACCCTAAATACAGCAAAAAATGTATTTGTTCTTGGTCTAAGATGGGCTATTGTCCTTAAAAATTCAAATGAATGACGCTTATTTTGAAGGGGATAATCTGAATCCGCCTTGTTATAAACTTCTACTGTTGAAGCCTTTATTTCATAATCCTGTCCTTTTCCTTCAGACTTTACAAGCCTTCCTGCTACCCTAATGGAAGAAGATATTGTCAGCTTTGAAATTTCCTCAAAATTAGACATAGAATCATCTATCACCACTTGAATTCCCTCAAAGAAAGTTCCATCATTGATCTCTATAAATCCAAAAGTCTTCTGACTTCTAATTTTCTTTATCCATCCGTTTATCTGTATCTCCTTATCTAAATATTTTTCTGTATTCAACTGAAGTTCCCTTAATTCTAATAACATAATAAATCTATTATAGCAGGTATGACATACCTTTGCTATATTCTCCTTTCACTTTGATTATTATTCTAAAATTTGTCATCTCTGTAATATAATAAAGTATTATAACATATTATTTTATGAATTTTAACCCTAAACTTCCATTTTAAATCTTTTATTTTTTCTTACTGTCAATTTATTTTTTTAAATTCATAGATTATATAATATATTGCGACAAATTTAAAATAAAATAGAAACTCATGATAATTTCGTGTTAAAATGTTAGTAATGACAAAAACATTAACGAAAGGAAATATATCATGAGCCATAAATATTTTACCATAAATGAAAGAAATAAACTAGAGGTTTTACTCAAAGAAAATTACAGAGTATCTGAAATTGCTGAAATCCTTAACAGACA
>JBGXYD010000077.1:0-12670 GCA_041815005.1 Leptotrichia sp.
AAAAAAATAATACTGAAGGAGAAAATATTTATG
Organism: Leptotrichia sp.; assembly: GCA_041815005.1. Classification (GTDB taxonomy): domain Bacteria; phylum Fusobacteriota; class Fusobacteriia; order Fusobacteriales; family Leptotrichiaceae; genus Leptotrichia_A. The sequence goes on from JBGXYD010000077.1 coordinate 34, forward strand.
AAAAAATTAATAATTATGGGAGTGTTTCTGTTTAGTGTAATAGGGATTGTCTATAATTAAGACAGGAATTATTGAAAAATGTCTGATAACCGATAAATATATCGGAATAAAGAGAATTTTAATAGCAGTATGCAAAAATGAAAGTAATGCAAAGGATTACTATTTTATAGACAGCTCAGTAGAAGTAAAAGTAGGATCCACATATAAGATTACTTTTGAAGAATCTGAAAATAAAGAGCTCGATATAATCTCTGCAGAATATTTATATTAACATAAACTATCTTAGAAGTGAAAACTTTTAGGATAGTTTTTTATTAGATAACCAATCAAATATTTTATCAATATGAGGAGGTTAAAAAAATATTTGACAAAAACAAAAAAAAGGTATAAAATCAAAACATAAAACAATTTAAACTTCAGGGCAGGGTGAGATTCCCGACCGGTGGTATATAAGTCCACGAGCAAAAAAAGTTAGTCTTGAGTAGCATGAACTGGTGAGATTCCAGTACCGATAGTAAAGTCTAGATGGAAGAAGTTGAAATATAGTCAGTAAGGCGTATGATTTTTTTAATAATTATAGGCTTTGATTACTGTAAATATTGAAATTTGCCCGGGTTTGTCGAAATCCGATTTTTTTATTACTGGAGAATTGTTTTAAAATAATAATTTTAGGAGGAAACATGAAAACATTTGAAGGAAAATTTAACGGAAAAGGGCTAAAAATAGGAATAGTTGCAGGAAGATTCAATGAGTTTATTACATCAAAGTTAGTGGGAGGGGCAGTAGATGTTCTTACAAGGAATGATGTTCTTCAAGAAGATATACATATGGCATGGGTACCTGGAGCATTTGAGATACCTCTAATAGCAAAAAAGATGGTAGAAACAGGGGAATACGACGGAGTAATAACACTTGGTGCGGTAATAAGGGGAGCAACACCACATTTTGATTATGTATGTGCAGAAGTATCAAAGGGGGTAGCTCAACTGTCATTGCAAAGTGAGATACCTGTAATGTTTGGAGTGCTTACCACAAATAATATCGAGGAAGCAATAGAAAGATCTGGAACAAAGGCAGGAAATAAAGGTTCAGAATGTGCCTTTGGTATACTGGAAATGATAAATCTTATAAAGGAAATTGACAAGAAATTAAAATAATAAAAAAGTAGTAAATAGTGACTGAGAGGATAGGTACTATGGTAAAAAATAGAGAAAAGGACATAGAACTTGGCGCAGTTGATAGTAAAGATATAGAATATATGAGGCTTGCAATAGAGCTTGCTAGAAAGGGGAAAGGGAGTGTAAATCCCAATCCCCTAGTTGGGGCAGTAGTTGTAAAGAATGATAAAGTGGTGGGAAAAGGGTATCATAAATTTTTTGGAGGGCCTCATGCAGAAGTCTATTCCCTTGATGAAGCGGGAAAACATTCAGAAGGAGGAATTATTTATGTGACTTTAGAACCTTGTTCCCATTATGGAAAGACGCCTCCATGTGCAGAAAAGATAATAAAAATGGGAATAAAAAAATGCTTCATAGGTTCTAGGGATCCCAATCCGTTAGTATCGGGAAAAGGGGTAGAAATTCTCAAAAAAGCGGGAGTAGAAGTTATAGAGGATGTTCTTAAGGAAGAATGTGACTTATTGAATCAGATATTCTTCAAATATATAAGAACAAAAATCCCGTACCTATTTGTAAAATGCGGAATAACCCTTGATGGGAAAATTGCATTGTCCAACGGAATTTCCAAATGGATAACAAACGAAAAATCTCGTGAAAAGGTGCAGTATCATAGAAATAGACTTATGGGGATAATGGTGGGGATAAACACGGTTCTTACAGACAATCCCAGCTTGACAGCAAGAATAGAGGGTGGAAGAAATCCTTACAGAATAATTGTGGATCCTAATTTGAAAATAGGGAATGAAATGGGAAATCCTTTAAAGGTACTTACAGAAAATAGTGATGGGAAAACCATAATAATAACTTCAGAAAAAAACAAAGATAGTCAAAAATTAAGAAACTTAAAAAAGAATTTTAATGTGGAGTCTATATTTCTTCCAAGAAGAGAATTTTTAATAGGGGAAATATTAAAAAAAATAGGAAATATGGGAATTGATTCAGTTCTTCTTGAAGGGGGAGAAAAACTTATTTCTAGAGCTTTCAAGGAAAAGGTGGTGGACGGAGGGGAAATATTTATATCAAACAAGATTATGGGAGATGAAAAGGCAAAACCTTTCATTTCAGGATTTAGTCCCCTTAAAATGGAAGATGTCATAACTTTCAACAAGGTAATAAACAACATTTATGGAGAAAATATAGGAATGGAATTTTATATTAATATTTATAATAGTTAATAAAAAAATCCTAAAGAGTCCTGACATTTAAAGATGAAATATGAAAGATTAGGAGAAGCAGATGTTTACAGGTTTAGTAGAGGAAATAGGTAAAATAATCGGTATTTCCAAAAAATCAGAAGGTATGGAAATAACAATAAAAGGAAACGAAGTTATAAAAAAGACTAAAATAGGGGACAGCATTGCAGTAAATGGAGTATGTCTTACTGTTACAAAATTTACAGGAGATACATTTACAGCTGATGTAATGTATGAGACTATAGACAGGAGCGGCTTAAAGAGGGGAGTTTTAGGAGAAAAAGTAAATTTGGAAAAATCCCTCACCCTTTCTACATTTTTAGGTGGGCATCTCGTGATGGGGGATGTGGAATGTGAAGCAAAGATACTGTCAATAACCCCTAAAGGAGTGGCAAGGCTTTACAGATTTCAACTGGAGAAAAATTACAGGGGAAATATAAGGTATGTGGTAGAAAAGGGAAGAATAACAATAGATGGAGCAAGTCTCACTGTAATAGATGTAAATGATGAAGAAGGGACATTTTCAGTGTCTCTTATTCCACACACTCTAGAAAATATAACATTAGGGGAGAAAAAGTCTGGAGATTTTGTAAATATAGAAACAGATATTTTTGGGAAGTATGTGGAAAAGATAATAAATTTTGACAATATGAGCAGTACAGGGATGAAAAATGGAAAAGAAAAAAAATCTGGAATTACGATGGAATTTTTAAGTAAAAATGGATTTTAGATGATTAATCAGGAGCTGATATATATGGAAATAAATAAATTTAGCCTCGTGGAAGAAGTGCTTGAGGATTTAAAAAAGGGAATACCGGTTGTTGTGGTGGATGATGAGAACAGAGAAAATGAAGGTGATCTTGTCCTTCCTGCGGAAATAGCCAGTTATGAATGGATAAATTTTATGATTAATGAAGCAAGAGGACTTATGTGTGTTCCTATTACAGAGGAAAGGGCAGAAGCCCTTGACCTTAATCTGATGACAGTCCATAATACAGACAGTCATGGAACAGCATTTACAATTTCAGTGGATTCAATGGAGGGGACAACTACAGGAATTTCTACAGGAGACAGGTTAAAGACAATTTTGGATCTTGCAGATTATACAAAAAAACAGGAGGATTTTAAGAAACCCGGTCATATATTTCCTCTGATTGCAAAAGATGGAGGAGTTCTTGAAAGAAAAGGTCATACTGAAGCAGCGGTGGACTTGGCAAGACTTGCAGGTTTTTCTCCAGTTGGAGTAATTATGGAAATATTAAAGGCTGACGGAGAAATGGCACGAAGGGATGATCTTTTTGAATTTTGTAAAAAACATGGACTAAAGATGATAACGATAGAGGATATTATTTTATACAGAAAGATAAACGAAAAGCTGGTAAAAATTGAAGCGGAAGTAAAAATACAGACAAAATTCGGTGAATTTTCCTTTATGGGCTATAGTGACGAAATTGAAAATAAGGAATATATAGCTATTGTAAAGGGGGAAGTTAATGAAAAGGAAAACATCAGTGTGAGACTTCATTCAGAATGTCTTACAGGGGATGTGTTCGGTTCAAAGCGATGCGACTGTCAGGCACAGCTTCATAGGGCTCTTACAGAGATAGAGGAAAAGGGTGAAGGAGTTATAATATATTTAAGGCAGGAGGGAAGAGGAATAGGAATTCTCAATAAACTCAAAGCCTATAAGTTACAGGATCAGGGCTATGATACAGTTGAAGCGAATCATAAGCTGGGATTTAAGGATGATATGAGGGATTATGCAGTGGCATCACAAATAATAAAGGATTTAGGGATAAAATCAGTTTCTCTTAAAACTAACAATCCTTCTAAAATAAAAGGGCTTGAAACATATGGAATAAAGGTTTCCGAAAGAGATCCGATAGAAATAGAACATAATATGGTGGACAAGGAGTATTTAAAAACTAAAAAGGAAAAGATGGGACATATGTTGAATCAGAACTTTTAAAGGATAAAAATAATAACTTGAAAAAATTTTCTAAAACTTTAACTTTAAATCAGTATTATAGATATTTTTATATTTCCGTATTTTTATCCCGATAATCTGAAATATACGCATATTTATATGGAAAAATTGAGAAATATAAAATTTTATAGGATGCCTTGTAAATTAAAAAAACAAACATATGTTTGCTTTGAAAAAAATTGATTAGGGCATTCTTTTTTATTATGTAAAATAGATGTAACAAAATAAAATTGTCTTTGATTTCTTGAAAAATGGAAATTTATTAGATATAATATACTATAGGTAGATTTTATGAAGATAGCGGCATAATATTTAAGCAATAAAAATAAGAAACACAGTAAAATTAAATCTTTTAGGAAGAAGGATAAAGTAAAGGATTATACAAAATAAAAAAAATTTTAATTAATATAGAAAGTGGATTTGAAGGTAAATATATGGGATATATAAAAATATTAGATGAAAGTGTTTCCAACATAATTGCTGCGGGGGAAGTTGTGGAAAATCCCGCATCCATGATAAAGGAAATGATAGAAAACTCACTGGATGCCAAAGCGGATATTATAAAAATAGATGTATTCAAAGGAGGTCTTGAAGTAAGGATAACCGACAATGGAACAGGAATGGACAAGCAGGACACCCTTTTATCCATTGAACGTCATGCTACCTCTAAAATATCTACAAAGGAGGATGTGTTTAACCTTAATACATACGGTTTTAGAGGAGAAGCCCTTGCCTCTATTGCAGCTGTGTCAAAGCTGACGATAAATACCCGCTCTGAGGGAAGTCCCAATGGATACAGGATAGCTAGTTACGGAGGTATAGTGAGAAAGTTTGAGGAAATTTCCAGAAATGTGGGGACAGAAATAGAAGTGAGGGATCTTTTTTATAACACTCCTGCAAGGAAAAAATTCTTAAGGAAGGAATCAACAGAATACAATAAAATAAAAGACATAGTTCTAAAGGAGGCTCTTGTGAGCAGCAATGTGGCATTTTCCCTTTCCTTTGACGGAAAGCCGTCTATAAATACCAGTGGAAAGGGGATAGAAAATACCATTTTAGAATTGTTTGGAAAGTCTGTATTAAGAAATCTTAATAAATTTGAATATGGATATCTTGGAAATGTGGAAATATTAAGAAGCAGCAAGGATTATATATTTACTTATGTAAATAGGAGATATGTAAAATCTGCAACAATAGAAAGAGCAGTAATAGAGGGATATTATACGAAGCTGATGAAAGGGAAGTACCCCTTTGCCATAATATTTCTAGAAACCGATCCAAAGGAAATAGATGTAAATGTTCACCCCTCCAAGAAAATAGTAAAATTTTCCAATGACAAGGTAATATATAAACAGATAAAAGAAGCAATAGATGAGTTTTTTTATCATAATGACAGGGAAAACTGGCAACCTAACATAGAGCTTTTAAAACAGAATATAAATGTGGAAAATACGGAGGAAAAGATTAAGGATCTTTTTAAGGATGAAGTCATAAAAACAAATTCCCAGAAATTTTTCAGTTTTGAAACATATGACGGAAATTCCATGAATAAGGAATTTCCGTCAAATGAAAAAACTGAAGAAAATATAGAATTCCAGCAAATAAAAGCTATGGAAAATACAGGAAATACAAAAGTAGAGGATACGGGAATAGAAGAAGAGGAAAAGAACTACGGAACAGAATCAGAGTACGTAGAATTTCACCATAAGAAAAAATATGAAAGTACAGATAATAAGGGAAATGAGGCAAATAAAACGTCAGAAGATAATAATTTGGATATTCATACAGTTGAAAATCATTCAAATAGCTACAAGATAGGGACTTTTGAAAAAAAGGAAGGCAGATATCATGAATATGATGTACTTGGTCAGATTTTTGATACATACATTCTAGTAAGAAGAGATAATCAGCTTGAAATATACGATCAGCATATTATTCATGAGAGACTTCTTTATGAAGAGTTGAAGGAGATGTATAATAGTAAGAAGATAGAGTCCCAGCAACTTCTTCTACCTCTAAAAATGGAAATGACGGCGGAAGAAAAGGGTCTTGCCCTTGAAAATTTACATATATTCTCTGAATTTGGTTTTGATATAGATGAATTTTCGGATAGGGAAATTGTAATAAGGGCAGTGCCGGCATTTGATTTTAGGGAAAGCATCCAAAGTGTTTTTCAAAGACTGATGGAAACATTAAGGCGGGATTACGAAATAAAGGATTTAAGGGAAAATATTATAATTTCCATGTCTTGCAAAGGTGCAGTGAAGGCGGGACAGAAACTGGATATGGGAGAAATGAAAAATATGGTAAGGAGGCTTCACGAAGTTGGTAAATATACGTGTCCACATGGTAGACCCATTATAGTGAAACTATCCAAGGATGATCTTGACAAAATGTTTGGAAGAAAAAAATAGGAAAAAATGAAAAAAAATTTTGACAATAGGGAAAAAATATGGTAAAGATTAATATAATATGTATTGGTAAGATAAAGGACCTCTATATAAGGGAAGGAATTTCGGAATTTTCCAAAAGGCTTTCAAAATATGTGAATTTCAGTATAGTTGAATTGCCGGAAAGAGATGAAAATAAAGGACTGTTTATGGCTGTAAACGAAGAAACTGCTGAAATTATCAATATCTTAAAAAAGAAAGACTATAGTTATAATATATTGCTGGATTTAAAAGGAAAAATGAATAATTCCGAGGAAATGGCAAAAAAAATTGAAGAAATATCTATGAAACATAGCGAAATAAACTTCATAATAGGGGGTTCTAATGGCGTAGGAGATGATTTAAGGAGTATGGTGGATTATAGGCTTTCATTTTCTCCCCTGACATTTCCACACCAGTTAATGAGGCTTATATTGGCGGAGCAGATATACAGATGGGTTTCCATAAACAGAAATATAAAATATCATAAATAAAAATGGAGGGAGAGTTATGTACTCTGTAGGTGAAGAATTTGAAAAACTAATCAATGGTGATGAGGAGTATTTTACTTGTCTGGCAAATGTAACAGTTGACGACAAGGAATACCTGATATGTGAAAGTGAGGAAGGACTAAAGAGGGTATTTTTTTATGATCCGAATGAAGAAGACCTATTTTTACTTGAGGAAGATGAGGAAGACGAGATTTTGGAAGTATGGGAAGAAGAATACTATGAGGAAGATAAGGACTATATGTATTGGAATGAAGAGTTCGGGGAATATGATGAAGTGAAGGCTGAAGGAGATTTTGACGGTCTTGAGGAAGTTGAAGATGAAGAAGGGGAAAGTAGATTAATGGCCTTTGATGAGAGTGAAGATGATGAGGAAGTTGAAGAGGATATAGACAAATTTTTAAGTAATCTCCTTGATGATGAGTAGGTAAAAATGAAAATAAGAATAAGGAGCTTTGATGCTTATAATGAAAAATATTGTAGGGATTTTGAAATCAAAAGGACAGTTTTTGATGGGGAAAGAAACGAATATCATTATGAGGATGATTATGGGAAATGTAGAATTTCAAAAGGGGAGGAGGAACTGGTCATATATCGTCAGGGGGCTATAAATTCAAAACAGATTTTTAAAGTGGGGAAAAGAACCTCTTTTATGTATATTACTGATAATTTTAAAGGGAAATATGAAATATTTACTAAAAAAAAGATTATAAATAATGGAAAAGTATTAGTGGAATATGATATAATGGACGGAAATGAAATTATAAACAGCATAGAGCTGGAAATCCTGATACTATAAAATAACGGGATTTTAAAATATGGAAAGGAAAATTTAGATGAGTAATCAAGTAAGTGAAAACAGTATAATAAATGAGAAAATAAAAAAAGTGGAGGAATTAAAGGAAGTAGGGGTGGAACCCTATGGAAGGCATTATGAGAAGAAAGATGAAATCCAGGAAATTAACAAGTATGATGAAACTAGCGACAGAGTATTTAAGACGGCAGGAAGAATAGTTGCCTTTAGACGTATGGGGAAAAATGGATTCGGACACCTCCAGGATCCCACTGGAAAGCTTCAGTATTATGTAAAAAAGGATGAAGTAGGGGAAGAGCAGTATGAAATATATACAAAACTTGGTGTAGGGGATTTTATAGGAATAGAGGGGACACTTTTTAGGACAAAGACTGGAGAGCTTACATTGAGGGCCAGTTCCTTTGAAGTCCTTTCAAAAAATATACGGCCTCTTCCTGAAAAGTTTCACGGCCTGACAGATGTTGAGACTAGATATAGACAAAGGTATGTGGATCTTGTAATGAATCCTGAAGTTATGGAAACAATGAAAAAGAGATTTCAAATAATAAGATTTTTTAGAATCTATTTAGAAAAAAAAGGGATTCACAGAGGTGGAAACACCTATGATGCATCCTATTGCAGGTGGAGCGACAGCAAAACCTTTTGTTACCCACCACAATGCATTGGACATGGAGTTGTTTTTAAGGATAGCTCCGGAGCTTTATTTGAAAAGGTTGCTTGTGGGGGGATTTGAAAAGGTATTTGAGATAAATAGAAGTTTTAGAAATGAAGGAATCTCCGTAAAACATAATCCTGAATTTACTATGATGGAATTATATCAGGCATATGCGGACTTTAATGATATGATGGATCTTACAGAAGATCTTATTTCAAGTCTTACTGCTGAGCTACACGGTAAATATGAAATAGAATATGAGGGACAAAATATAAATATGGCAAAGCCTTGGAGAAGAGTGACAATGAAGGAAATAGTAAAGGAAGTTTCAGGGTTTGATTTTGATACAATTTCCACAGATAAAGAAGCTGAAGAAAAAGCAAAGGAAATGGGAATATTCCTTGATAAAGACAAAACTTATACAAAATATGGTATATTAAATCTTATATTTGAGGAAAAGGTGGAAGAGACCCTTATAAATCCTACATTTATAACAGAATATCCTAAGGAAATTTCTCCTCTTGCAAAAAATCAGAAGGGGGAAAGAGACTGGGTAGACAGGTTTGAGCTTTTTATTTCAGGAAGAGAATTTGCTAATGCCTATTCTGAATTAAATGATCCAAGGGATCAAAAGGAAAGATTTGAAGAACAGGTTAAATTGAAGGAGTCGGGAGATGATGAGGCACAGGGGATGGATTTGGACTATATAAGAGCATTGGAATATGGAATGCCTCCGGCTGGGGGCCTCGGGATAGGTATAGACAGACTTGTTATGCTTTTAACTGATTCGGCTTCCATAAGGGATGTATTATTATTTCCTACATTGAGGAAGGAAGATATAGAACTATAAAAATAAAAGGACATAATGAATTGTTTGTGAGGGCTTATTAAAAGGCCCTCATATTTTAAATGGAGGAAAATAAAATATGCTCAAAAAAAATAAAGGCATAGGAAAAAATCAAAAGGAGCAGTTAAGGAAAGAAAAAAAATTAGAAATTTTAGAAAATCAGCTGACTGATAAATATTTTGAGGAAAAATTCTGGTGGAGCTTTAGTAATTTTAAAGGACCTGATGAACTGCCCCTTAGTATATATAATAAAACCTTTATCAATACAAAATTAAAGGGGGAATGGCGGGATGTCCTACATCCTGTGGAATATCTCTTTTACCATAAATTTTATAAAAAGTTATCAAGCAAAGGGAACTGCTTTGGAATATGTCTGGAAGCACTTTATGCCCAAAAGGGGAGGTCAAGTTTTTCATATATTTTTAAAAAGGGAAATCCAGTGAAAGCTATTCACAACGTAAATATGTTACCAGAGAAATTAATTAGAGAAATACAGGTTAAACATGGATATCAATGGGGTCTAAACTGTATAAAGTGGTTTGTTCAGCTGGTGAAAAGGGGTGTTTTAACACATCCGTCGTATTTAGTAAAGGAAGTTGAGCATTATCTGGCAACAGGAAATCATCCGATAATTTCCATGATGAAGGGACTGGAAGATGCACATGCAGTGTTGGCTTATCGTTTGGAAGAAATGGCAGACGGGGCAAAATATAGGATTTACACGGCTGATCCCAATTTTATATATATGGAAGGGGAAAGGAGTCATGAGCAGTATCTTGAAGTGGACTGTGATAAGGAGACTTTTACATATTGGGATGGAAATAAAATAATTTATCAGACAGACAGAGAAAAAATATTTTTTTTAATAAATATTCCGAAGGGGTGTGCCTTTGCCATTCCTTATGAGATACTTGCTACAAAGTCTCAAGCTCCAAGTTTTCTTAGTCTTTTATCTGTTTTATGGAAAGCAGTTTTTGTTTTCATAGGATTTAGAATAAAGTTATAGAAGATTTATCAATATAATTTTGATTTGAATGGATTTAGACTCTATGTCAAGTGGGGGGTGCATTAATCTTATAAGTGCAGTAACAGGTGAAATGAAAAATATGGCTTTATCAATGTAGATGGAGATAACAGAGGGAATGGAATATTGAAAAGATAGAAAAAATATTTATTTTATTGGTATAGAGAAGTAATAGCCGTAAATGGTGAAAAAATAGCATAACTATAGAAAAAGACTATAAAAAAACCTTTATAAAATGTAAAAACTCATATAAAGAATGTAATTAGTCCAAAAACATTTTCATAATTGAGATTTCTACTTTTATAAAGGCTTTTTTATTTAAATTATTAAGATAAACTGAAATTTATCTTCTATTTTTCAGAATTTCCGCTATCTTTTCAAATGTTTTTCCGTTTCTAATGGTGATTTCCTTATAAAAACCCTGCTTCATCAATTTTTTATGGTATGTAGTCTTTAGAAATTCTGACTCATCATATTTTCCCCAAAACACAGCATGTTGCCCAATATGCACTATCTCATTGTGAAATGTAGTTTTATCGATAAAGTCAAGTATCTCTGATTTATCCGAGCTAATCGAAAAAATAAAACATCTTTTCTCGCGTACTCGCCATTCCACCAGTCAGGCAATTCTTCTCTCTCTTTCAAATATTCTTCTTTGGTAAGCAGAGCAAAAGGAATAGAAAAATTGTAATTACCTTCTAAGATATCTCTTATCTTTGATACGCAACTTTCTCATTTTTCAACACTAGCGAAGAATAAATTTCCACTGTTGATATAAGAATCAACATCCTCAAAACCAACACCTAACAATAATTTTTTTAAATCACTCATAGATACTTTATTCTTTCCACCCACATTTATACCACGTAATAAAAGTATATATATCAAATGATTGGCTCCCAACTTTTAATTTTTTGATATTTTCTAACTTATGTTTATTAAAAATGATAATTTTAAATAATTTAACTAAGTTAAATGTTTTTCTTTCAAATTTATTTATTTTTCTCTGAAGTATTTATCTATCCCATTTACTATACCTGCAACCATTTTCTTCTGGAAGTCAGGGGAAGCCATTTTTCTATCTTCTTCAGGATTAGTCATAAATCCCATTTCAAGTAAAGTTGTTGTAACTTCAGTTGCCCAGTTTGTACCTGTTAGATCATCTCTATAGGAAACACCTCTGTTTTTAAGGTTTGTAGCTTTTATATATTCAGAAAGAATATCCCTTGAAAGTTTTTCACTTGACTTCTGAACCTTTCGTGTATGCGGATTTTTAGCTGAAGAAGTAAGAACAGAAGCACCACTTATGCCGGAACTGCTTGCAGCATCAGCATGAAGCCTAATGTAAGCACTGCATTTATTCCTGTTTGCCCATTGAGCCCTTTCCTTGTTGCTTATATTTACATTATGGCTCTCTCTTACCATAAGAGTTTGGTACCCTTTGCTTTTAAGAGCATCTCTTAATTTCAGGCCTATTTCAAGAGTAAGCTGATATTCGTATTTTTTTGTTGCAACCCCCCTTGTACCATAAGCTACCTTAGGCTTTTTTTTAGAGGAACCTGGAGCAATTTCCTCTTGTGTCATATTTCCCTTTGCCTGATGACCTGAATCAATACATACCTTGTAATTCCCTGTATTTATTCCAGCCCCATTTAAGTTGGCTGAAACTCCCGTAATTATAATAACTGAGGCAATAGTCGCCACAGATTTTCTTATAAAATTATTTAACATTGATTTTTAGTATATAACCCAACAACTGGATCATATTCTCCCTTCTTAAAATAATTGATTTTGCCAATATCCTAACTTTTTAGACTAAATATAGATTAAAACTAGATCAATGAGAATTCTTAAAATTAATAAAAATGTTCAAATCCTGTTAAATGTAAATTTTTATTTCCTTGTCCTGTAAAACAAACTTCGTATACTCCATCTATATTAAAGATTAGTCTTTGAGAGTAACTGATACCTGTAAAATTAAATATTTTCCAGATTCAAGAC
>JBGXYD010000078.1:0-3147 GCA_041815005.1 Leptotrichia sp.
AAACATAACAAAATAAGAGCTGTTTAAAGTAGTACGATAAAGATAAACTACTTTGATGGAACAGCTCTTAAATATCCAGTTATATTAAATTTTACAATAATTCAGTAATATTTGATATTTCTATTTTTTATTACTTCTTTTTATCTTCTGTAAATATGGCAGTTTTTATTATATCTTCTGATAATCTGATTCCAAGCATTTCCATATTTCCTCTATTTATTTCAACCCTTAAATCCTTTATTGTTTCTATAGGTATTTCAGAAGGTTTTTTACCATTTTTCAGTATTTCAGCAGCTATTTCCCCTGCCCTATAACCTATATCATAATCTGTAGCCCCTTGTGAAATAAGGGCACCACGATCTGAATATACGTTATTTGTCCCGAATACAGGCACCTTTTCCTTATTCATAACTTCAAGAAGTGTAGGAAAATAGGATGAAACTGTATTATCCTGTATTGCATAATATATATCAGCTTCCTTTGCCACAATATTGGCTGCGGATATTAGTTCTGCTCCATTTGTTACCGACTTTTCCAGTACTTCAAAACCTTTTCCTGCAGCCAGTTCCTTTAAAGTCTTTACTTCTGATACTGAGTTCTGTTCAGATGAATTATAAATTATAGCAATTTTCTTTGCATTTGGAAATAATTTCCTCATCAACTCAAGATTTTCCTTTGTAGGTGCTGCACCACTTGTTCCTGTAATGTTTGGGATTCCCGTTAATCCTGCACCTTTAGGATCAGTAACTGATGCTATGACTATTGGAACATTTGTAATCTGATTTTTAGCCGCCTGGGATGTAGGAGTTGTTATTGCATAAACAAGATCCTTTTTATCGTTGGAAAACTGCTGCATTATCATTGTCTGATTAGCCATTTCTCCATTTGCAACCTTATCGTCATATTCCACTTTAATTCCTGCCTTCTCCAGTGCATCTTTAAAGCCCTGTTTCGCATCATTTAATGCTGGATGATCCACTATCTGGGACATCCCTATTTTATAGACCTTTTCTTTCATCTGAGTCTTCTGAGTATTTTCTTTTTTCTCTTTCTTTTTTTCATTTCCGCACGAAAGTAACATGCCTCCTAGCATACCAAATAAAAGTACACCTCTCATAATTTTTTTCATCTGAATTTCCTCCTAAAAATTTCATTTGATTATCCTAAGATTTATAAATGGATAACCTTATAATATCTATTTTATCACAATTTTAAAAAAAAACAATATATATGTTTATTATATCACTAATAGATATAGTATATTTATATTTTGCGGTACTCCAATGTAAATTAAAAGTAAATATATGTCTTTTGTCACATATGTATGCAATATTTCCCACAGTTATAATTTACGTTAAAAATAAATACATAACCATATACAATGGGGTTCCCTACTGGTATATGCCACCCTATGTCTTTCATTCTTTTCTATAAGCAACGTATCTCCTGCCTTCAAATCTGCCCTTCGGTTTTCAAATTCAATAGTGGCATTTCCCATAATCAGTAATACAAACTCTCTTCTCTCATCGGACATCCATCCTGTGGTATGCCCTGCGGATACAATCCTTTCTATTGTTGTATTTTCCGATTTTGCTAAAATTTCCAATAATTCCTCTTTTTCAGGCAACTTTTCAATATTAAATATGTTCATTTGTCGAATGCCCCCTTTTAAAAAAAATTCTCTTCAAGATAAAATTTTCTGTAAAATGCGGGAAAAAACTATAAATAATTTTAAATTTCTACTAAATAAAAGTTTTTTCATGATATCAACTACAGATAAAACTCATTTGAAGAGGTATAATTTTACTAAAAAATTTAAAACTTATGTGTATATCCTACTGTAAACACGTTTATGGATTTATCATATTTAACTTTTGATTTATCTATATTGATTCCTAAACTTGTTACTTCCTTTTCACCATTTGCTGAACTATATGAAACATGGGCAATTCCAAATTTCCATTCAGAAGCATCATTTGGCTTGTAAGTAAGACCTGTAGCATATATTTGTGAATTTACAGCATATTCTACATCTGAAAATGTATTTCTAGGTGCTCCGGTATCTGCATAGTTAAATCCTGCATGCCACGTAAACTTATCATTTATTCTATAATCTACACCAAAGTTTACTTCATAACCATCCTTATATTCGAATCTGTCCATTTTCGCAGATTTATTGAAATAATGTATATAACCTGCCGAATAGGTAAATTTATTTACATCCTTTGATATTCCAAATGACAGCACTCCCGGCAAATCTCTTCTGTAAGAGGCCTTATTTGCATATTCAGGATAAAAAAAGGAAATTCCAAGGCTTTTTCCTGCCACAGACATTTTATCATTTTCAGTAGCCTTCGACTCAAATTTAAGTTTTACAGGTGTTTCATATTTTACAGCTATATTTAGTGTATCTGTAGGCTTGTAGTCAAATCCAATTACTCCACCTATACCGTCTGCTTCCCTTTTGGAATCTATACTCAAGTTATTTCCAGATAATCCTATGAACCTACCTACTAAAGGATTATAAGAATAAGTTACATTTCCCTTAAGTTTTCTCACGGCATGAACATATTTCAATCCGCCTGATATTGAAAACTGATCATTTATCTTGTATGCTCCTCCCACCATTAATTGATAATACCTATTTTGTCCGCTAAAATTATTATTTGTAACCCTCGCTCCCAGTAATCCTCCTGTCTTTTCATTAAATCCTTCCGCAGCCAGTATAATTCCCGGAACTCCCTCCTTATACTTTAATGTAGCTCCTCCTGCTATTACACTTGCATTCCCAAATAGGGAAAATTTATCTTTTTTATATAACAGATTAAAGGAAGGAGCTCCTGCATAGGACTTTGATCCGAGTTTATTTCCTCTTAATGCCATCGTCTCACTAATAAGGGAATTTTGAAGATTTGCATTTAAATATAGTCCATCATCAAGAAATACTGTTCCAGCCGGATTATAAAATACTCCTTCAACCGAAATTTTCCCTATTTGTGAGGGATTTTGAAAATATGATGCCGAATTGTTTGATAAATAATCTATACTTGCAGCATTTAGAAATACACTTGTTAATAATGATAATAATGCTATTTTTAATTTCATAACTCTCCTTTACATTTTAATAAATTTAGTTTACAGAGTAAT